>NZ_JACNDD010000266.1:0-3982 GCF_017351395.1 Pseudomonas sp. FW305-28 | reverse complement strand
CCCCCATAACCCACCGCAACGCTGCCTCAAGTGAAAACAGCAGGTATGCTGATGACCTGCCGAAGGAGATAGAAAATGGCCTACGATTTTGACTTGTATGTGATTGGCGCCGGTTCCGGTGGTGTGCGGGCTGCGCGGTTCGCCGCCGGTTTTGGGGCAAAGGTGGCCGTGGCGGAAAGTCGCTATCTGGGCGGGACCTGCGTCAACGTGGGCTGCGTGCCGAAAAAACTGCTGGTCTATGGCGCGCATTACGCCGAGGACTTCGAGCAAGCGTCGGCTTACGGCTGGACGGCGGGCGAGGCGAGTTTCGACTGGGCCACGCTGATCGCCAACAAGGATCAGGAGATCAACCGCCTCAACGGCATCTACCGCAACCTGCTGGTCAACAGCGGCGTCACACTGCACGAAGGTCACGCCAGGCTGACCGGGCCCCATGAGGTCGAGATCAACGGCCAGCGTCATACCGCCAGGCATATCCTGATCGCCACCGGCGGCTGGCCGGTGATCCCGGACATTCCGGGGCGCGAGCACGCCATCAGTTCCAACGAGGCATTCTTTCTCAAGGAACTGCCCAAGCGCGTCATCGTGGTGGGCGGTGGCTACATTGCGGTGGAGTTCGCCGGGATCTTCCACGGCATGGGCGCGCAGACGTCGTTGCTGTATCGCGGCGAACTGTTCCTGCGCGGCTTCGACGGTGCGGTGCGCAAGCACCTGGCGGAAGAACTGACCCGTCGTGGCCTGGACCTGCAATTCAACGCCGACATCAAATCCATCGAAAAACTGGACGACGGCAGCCTGAGGGTCGAGCTCAAGGATGGCAAAACGTTGATCACCGACTGTGTGTTCTACGCCACCGGCCGGCGACCGATGCTCGACAATCTCGGCCTGGAGAACACCACCGTCGCGGTGGATGAGAAGGGTTTTGTCAAGGTCAACGAAAAATACGAGACCACCGAACCGTCGATCCTGGCCATTGGCGACGTGATCGGTCGCGTCCAGCTCACCCCTGTGGCCCTGGCCGAAGGCATGGCGGTGGCGCGGCGTCTGTTCAAGCCCGAGCAGTATCGACTGGTGGATTACCGGATGATCCCCACCGCCGTATTCAGCCTGCCGAACATCGGCACGGTGGGCCTGACCGAGGAACAGGCCAGGGAAGAGGGGCATGAGGTCGAGATCTTCGAAAGCCGTTTCCGGCCGATGAAGCTGAGCTTGACCGACTGCCAGGAGCGCACCCTGATGAAACTGGTGGTGGATGCCCGGACCGACAAGGTCCTGGGTTGCCACATGGTCGGCCCGGATGCCGGTGAAATCGTCCAAGGCTTGGCCATCGCCCTCAAGGCCGGTGCCACCAAGCGCGACTTCGACGAGACCATCGGCGTGCACCCGACCGCCGCCGAAGAGTTCGTGACGATGCGTACGCCCGTCGCCTGACGCGGCCCTTAGCCGTTGTGTAGGAGCTGACGAGTGCAACGAGGCTGCGATCTTTCCCAGACACTTGAGTCCCAAACGGAAGATCGCAGCCTCCACCAGCGCCCACAGATTTTTTCTATCTATATAGATTCCTGATAGCCAAAACCAATCATTCACATCAGGTTTGCCAATGAGCCAGCCGGGGGATGAGTGGTTAAGATTCCCTCCATCAACTTCTCAACCCTGATGGAGAAACATCGATGCCTATCATCAACAGCCAAGTTAAACCGTTCAACGCTACCGCCTTCAAAAACGGCGAATTCGTCCAGGTGTCGGACGCCGACCTGAAAGGCAAATGGTCTGTCGTGTTCTTCTACCCAGCCGACTTCACCTTCGTTTGCCCAACCGAGCTGGAAGACCTGGCCGACAACTACGCCGAATTCAAGAAACTGGGCGTCGAGATCTACAGCGTCTCCACCGACACTCACTTCGCCCACGCCGCCTGGCACAACACTTCGCCAGCCATCGGCAAGATCCAGTACACCATGATCGGTGACCCGACTCACGTCATCTCCCGCAACTTCGACGTGCTGATCGAAGAAGTCGGCCTGGCTGACCGCGGTACTTTCGTGATCAACCCTGAAGGCCAGATCAAGATCGTCGAGATCAACGACGGTGGTGTAGGCCGCGACGCTTCCGAGCTGCTGCGCAAGGTCAAGGCCGCTCAGTACGTTGCCGCTCACCCGGGCGAAGTCTGCCCAGCCAAGTGGAAAGAAGGCGAGGCCACCCTGGCTCCGTCCCTGGACTTGGTCGGCAAGATCTAAGTCTGTGAGTCATCCGAGGGCGATCCGCTCTTAATCAAGTAAGCCGCTTCGCCCCAAAAAACGCCCGGGCGAGATTCGCTCGGGCGTTGTTTTTTTCTGAATTCACAAAATGGAAATCGCCCGTATGTTGGACGCCAATCTTAAAGCTCAGTTGAAGTCATACCTGGAACGGGTCACCCAGCCGATCGAGATCGTCGCCTCCCTCGACGACGGTGCGAAATCCCAGGAAATGCTCGCGTTACTCCAAGAAGTTGCCAGTCTTTCCCACCAGATTACCTTGCTCGACAACGGTACCGATGGGCGCAAGCCGTCGTTTTCGTTGAACCGCCCGGGAGCCGATATCAGCCTGCGTTTTGCCGGCATCCCCATGGGCCACGAATTCACTTCGCTGGTGTTGGCCCTGTTGCAAGTCGGCGGCCACCCATCGAAGGCCAGTGTCGAGGTCATCGAACAGATCCGCGCCCTTGAAGGCGAGTTCAATTTCGAGACGTATTTCTCGCTGTCGTGCCAGAACTGCCCGGACGTGGTCCAGGCGCTGAACCTGATGGCGGTGCTGAACCCGAACATTCGCCACGTCGCCATCGACGGCGCGCTGTTCCAGGCCGAAGTCGATGAACGCCAGATCATGGCCGTGCCCAGCATTTACCTGAACGGCGTGAACTTCGGCCAGGGCCGCATGGGCCTGGAAGAGATTCTCGCCAAGATCGACACCAGCGGCATCGAACGCCAGGCTGAGAAAATCAGCGCCAAGGATGCTTTCGATGTGCTGGTGGTCGGCGGCGGCCCGGCTGGCGCTTCGGCGGCGATCTACGCGGCCCGTAAAGGCATCCGCACCGGTGTGGCGGCCGAACGTTTCGGCGGCCAGGTGCTCGACACCATGGCCATCGAAAATTTCATCTCGGTCCAGGAAACCGAAGGGCCGAAACTGGCTGTTGCCCTGGAAGAACACGTCAAGCAGTACGACGTGGACATCATGAACCTGCAGCGTGCCGACGCCTTGCTGCCGGGCAAGGACGGCAGCCTGCATGAAATCAAGTTCGCCAGCGGTGCGAGCCTCAAGGCCAAGACCGTGATCCTGGCGACCGGTGCCCGCTGGCGCGAAATGAACGTGCCGGGCGAGCAGCAATATCGCAACAAGGGCGTGGCGTACTGCCCGCACTGCGACGGCCCGCTGTTCAAAGGCAAGCGTGTAGCGGTGATCGGCGGTGGTAACTCCGGCGTCGAGGCGGCGATCGACCTGGCGGGTATCGTGGCCCACGTCACGTTGCTGGAGTTCGATGTGCAATTGCGTGCCGACGCGGTGTTGCAGCGCAAACTGCACAGCCTGCCGAACGTGACAGTGGTGACCAACGCCCAGACCACCGAAGTGACGGGGGACGGCCAGAAGGTCAATGGCTTGCGCTACAAGGACCGTCCGAGCGGTGAAGTGCGGGACGTGGAGCTGGAAGGGATCTTCGTGCAGATCGGCCTGTTGCCCAACACCGATTGGCTCAAAGGCACCGTCGAGCTGTCGCCGAGGGGAGAGATTATCGTCGATGCCCGTGGTGAGACCTCGATCCCAGGCGTGTTCGCCGCCGGTGACGTGACCACTGTGCCGTACAAGCAGATCGTGATCGCCGTGGGTGAGGGCGCCAAGGCTTCGCTGAGCGCCTTCGACCACCTGATCCGCACTTCCGCGCCGGCATAAACAGCCGAAAGCGGCAAGACAAAACCCCATGGGCCCTGGCTCATGGGGTTTTTTATCGGCC
>NZ_JACNDD010000265.1:0-3989 GCF_017351395.1 Pseudomonas sp. FW305-28 | reverse complement strand
TCGCGAGCAAGCTCGCTCCCACAGGAGGATCAAGTTGTTCTGAAGGTCAGAGCAACTCAAAACTCTGCTGCTTCACGTCCTGGGAATCCAGGCCGATCTGCACGTTGAACTTGCCCGGCTCTGCCCCGTACTTGAGCTGGGCGTTGTAGAACTTCAGGTCGTCTTCGGTGATGGTGAAGTGGATGACTTTCTTCTCGCCAGCCTTGAGCATCACCTTGCGGAAGTTCTTCAGCTCTTTCACCGGGCGAATGATCGAGCCGGTCACGTCCTGGATGTACAACTGCACCACGGTTTCGCCGTCACGCTTGCCGGTGTTTTCCAGGGTTACGCTGGCATCGAGCTTGCCGGTCTTGTTCAGCGTGGTCGATGACAGGGCCATGTCCGACAGGCTGAACTCGGTGTAGCTCAGGCCGTAGCCGAACGGATAGAGCGGGCCGGTGGTGTCATCGAAATACTGCGAGGTGTAGTTGCCCGGCTTGCCCGGCGTGAACGGCCGGCCAATGCTCAGGTGGTTGTAGTAGGTCGGAATCTGCCCCACCGAGCGTGGGAAGGTGATCGGCAGCTTGCCCGACGGGTTGTAGTCGCCGAACAGCACGTCCGCGATGGCGTTGCCACCTTCGGTGCCGCTGAACCAGGTTTCCAGGATCGCATCGGCCTGCTGCTTTTCTTCCAGCAACGACAGCGGACGGCCATTCATCAGCACCAGCACCAGGGGCTTGCCGGTGGCCTTCAGGGCCTTGATCAGCTCGCGTTGGCTGGCCGGGATGTTCAGTTCGGTACGGCTCGACGACTCATGGGACATGCCACGGGACTCGCCCACGGCGGCCACCACCACATCGGCGTCCTTGGCGGCTTGCACCGCTTCGTCGATCAGCACCTGGGCCGAGCGCGGGTCATCCACCACTTCCGGGGCATCGAAGTTGAGGAAGTTCAGGTAGTCGAGCACCTTCTTGTCGCCGGTGATGTTGGCGCCACGGGCGTAGATCAGCTTCGACTCGGCGCCCAGGGCGCGGGTCATACCGTCGAACAGGGTGACCGATTGCGCAGGGCGCCCGGCCGCGGCCCAACTGCCCATCATATCGATCGGTGCCTTGGCCAGCGGGCCGACCAGGGCGATCCTGGCGGTCTTTTTCAGGGGCAGGGTCTGGTTGCGGTTTTCCAGCAGGACCAGGCTGCGGCGTGCCACGTCACGGGCATCGGCGCGGTGCAGGCGGCTTTCGGCGTAGGTGTCGACCGGGTCGTCCTCGGCCTTGCCGATGCGCAGGTACGGATCCTTGAACAGGCCCATGTCGTATTTGGCCGCGAGCACTTCGCGCACGGCGTTGTCGATGTCGCTCTGTTCGATCTCGCCGGCCTTGAGCAGCCCTGGCAGTTCCTTGCCGTAGAGCGAGTCGTTCATGCTCATGTCGATGCCGGCCTTGATCGCCAGCTTCGCCGCTTCGCGACCGTCCTTGGCGACGCCGTGCTTGATCAGTTCGAAGATGGCGCCGTGGTCACTGACCGCCAGGCCCTTGAAGCCCCATTCCTTGCGCAGCAGGTCGTTCATCAGCCAGGTGTTGGCGGTGGCCGGCACGCCGTTGATGGAGTTCAGCGCGACCATCACCCCGCCGGCTCCGGCGTCGATGGCGGCGCGGTAGGGCGGCAGGTAGTCCTGGTACATTTTCAGCGGACTCATGTCCACGGTGTTGTAGTCCCGACCGCCTTCCACTGCGCCGTAGAGGGCGAAGTGCTTGACGCTGGCCATGATGCTGTCGGCCGCGTTGGCGCCGTTGCCCTGGAATGCCTTGACCATCACCCCGGCGATGCGCGACACCAGGTAGGTGTCCTCGCCGAAACCTTCGGAGGTCCGGCCCCAACGTGGGTCGCGGGAAATGTCGACCATGGGCGCGAAGGTAATGTCCAGGCTGTCGGCCGCGGCTTCCTGGGCGGCGATGCGCCCGGAGTGGTAGATGGCGTCCATGTCCCAGCTCGAGGCCAGGGCCAGGGGGATCGGGAAAATCGTGCGGTGGCCGTGGATCACGTCATAGGCGAAGAACATCGGGATCTTCAACCGGCTGCGCATGGCCGCGTCCTGCATCGGACGGTTCTCATCGCGGGTGATGGAGTTGAACGTACCGCCAATGTTGCCGGCGGCGATTTCCTTGCGAATCATCTCCCGGGGCATTTCCGGGCCGATGCTGATCAGGCGCAATTGGCCGATCTTCTCTTCGAGGGTCATCTGCTTCATCAGATGGCTGATGAAGGCGTCCTTGTTCTCTATGGGGGCGGGCAGGTTGTCGGCAAATACGGAGTGACTGGCCAGACTGACAAACAGGCCCAGCAAACACAGCTTCTTCATGAATAGTTTTCTCGCAAGCCTAAAGGGCGGTGATCAGGACACGCCGGTCAGCCAAAATGTGAGGAGCGGCTATTGTTGTTCGGTCAAATACAGCACACTTTCGAGCCCAGGGGGCTGAACTTAGTTTCGCACCGCGCATCTTTTAGCCCATCGACCCGTTTCAATCCAGTGCGGCGGCAGATTATGCCCCAGACGCCAGTGAGATAGGTGGCCGGGTTTTTCCAATGTCATGCCAGGGAGCGCTTCATCCAATGAATCCAAGACTGAACCACCTTCGCAGCCTGCCGATGCTGGCCTTGATGCTGCTTACCACGCTGCTGGCCGGTTGCGGCATCAATAACATCCCGACCCTGGACGAACAGGCCAAGGCCGCCTGGGGCCAGGTGCAGAACCAGTACCAGCGCCGTGCCGACCTGATTCCCAACCTGGTGGAAACCGTCAAGGGCTACGCCCAGCACGAGCAGGAAACCCTGACCGCGGTGATCGAGGCGCGGGCCAAGGCCACGTCGATCCAGGTGGACGCCAGTACCTTGGACAACCCGGAAAAGCTCAAGCAGTTCCAACAGGCCCAGGACCAGTTGACCGGCGCGTTGAGCCGGCTGATGGTGGTGTCCGAGCGTTATCCGGACCTCAAGGCCAACCAGAATTTCCTGGCGCTGCAATCGCAGCTCGAAGGCACCGAGAACCGTATCGCCGTGGCACGCCGCGACTTCATCCTGGCGGTGCAGAAGTACAACACCGAGATCCGCACGTTCCCGGGCCGCCTGTGGCACAGCGTGATGTACAGCGACCTGCCGCTGCGCGAAACGTTCGAGGCCACCAGCTCCAATGCCGAAAAAGCCCCTGAAGTGAAGTTCTGAAGAAATTGTGGGAGCGAGCCTGTGGGAGCAAAGCTTGCTCGCGATGAACGATAACGCGGTCATTCGAAAGACCGAGGTGCCTTCATCGCGAGCAAGCTTTGCTCCCACAGCAGTTCGCTCCCACACAGGAGTTGCGATGCGAGTGTTGAAATTTGGCCTGGTGCTGTTGCTCTGGGTGTTTGCAGTCACGGCACAGGCCGAATTGAAGTTTCCAGCGTTGACCGGGCGTGTGGTGGACACCGCCCAGATGCTCGACCCTTCGGTGCGCGCGCAACTGGAGACGCAGCTCAAGGCCCATGAACAGGCGACCGGCGAACAGGTGGTGGTTGTGACCCTGGCGGACCTGCAGGGCAGCAGCATCGAAGATTTCGGCTATCAGCTGGGGCGCCACTGGGGCATAGGGCAGAAGGATAAAAACAACGGCGCGCTGCTGATCGTGGCCCGGGATGACCGTAAACTGCGCATCGAAGTGGGCTACGGCCTGGAGGATCGCCTGACCGACGCCCAGAGTTCGGTGATCATCAACCAGGTGATCACGCCGGCCTTCAAGACCGGCAACTTCAACAAAGGCATCAGCGACGGCGTCGCGGCGATGCTGGTGGTGCTGGGCGGCAGCCCGCTGGACGAGCCGGCGCCGGCATACAGTACGGATGAACAGCAGGAGCAGGGCGATTTTGTCGAGCGCCATGCCGGGTTGTTCATCTTCCTGGTGATCCTGTTTATTTTGACGATATCGGTCTGCCAGATGCTCGGTATCCTGCCGGCCGGGCGCGGTGGCTCCAGCGGTTCGG
>NZ_JACNDD010000264.1:0-4048 GCF_017351395.1 Pseudomonas sp. FW305-28 | reverse complement strand
TGCCACCGACCTGTTCGACGAAAGCACCATCGCCCGTTGGGGCCAGCACCTGCTGCACCTGCTCGACGCCCTGCTCGACGATGCGACGCAACCGCTGACGACCCTGCCGTTGCTGGACAATGCCCAGCGCCGGCAACTGCTCGGCGGTTTCAACCAGACCCATGCCCCCTTCCCCGAGGGCAGGCTGGTGCATGAGTGGTTCGAACAGCATGCCCAGGCCCAACCACAGGCCATCGCGGTCCAGGCCGAGGGCACCCGACTCAGCTACGCCGAACTCAATGCCCGGGCCAACCGTATCGCCCACCGCTTGATCGCCGCCGGCCTGCGCCCGGATGAGCGTGTGGCGCTGCTGGTGGAACGCAGCCCCGAGATGATCATTGGCATCCTGGCCATCCTCAAGGCCGGCGGTGCCTATGTGCCGCTGGACCCGAATTATCCGCAGGATCGCTTGCAGCACATGCTCAGCGACAGCTCGCCTCGGGTCCTGCTCAGCCAGGGTCTGCTGGCTGAACAACTGCCACCATTGCAGATTACGCAGCTGTTGCTGGACGACACGAGCGAAGGCGATGATCACAACCCACGGGTCGAAGGCTTGACCTCCCGGCACCTGGCCTACGTCATGTACACCTCCGGCTCCACAGGCAAACCGAAAGGGGTGATGCTCGAACACCGCTCGGTGTGCAACCAGATCGGTGCCCTGCAAGAGCGCTATGGCCTCAACCCTCGTGATCGCATCCTGCAATTCGCCACCATGACGTTCGACATGTCGGTGGAGGAGATTTTTGGTGCATTGCTCTCCGGCGCCACCCTGGTACTGCGCAGCGATGCCTGGATTGCCGGCACCGCGGCCTTCGCCTCGCTGTGCGAACACCATGGGATCAGCGTTGCGAACCTGCCAACGGTGTTCTGGCAACAGGTCAGCCGCGACCAACATGTGCCGCTGCCGACTTCGTTGCGCCAGTTCATGATCGGTGGCGAAGCGGTGGGCAAACAGGCCGTGAGCCAATGGTTCGCCCGCGCCGGCCATCGCCCGGCGCTGTTCAACGCCTACGGCCCGACCGAGGCCACCGTGAATGCCTCGATCCGCCTGATGGAAAGCGACCACGACGATTTCCGCTCCATCGGCAAACCGGTGCGCAACGCCCAACTGCATGTCCTCGATGCCAACGGCAACCTCGTCCCGCTCGGGGTCGCCGGCGAGATCCACATTGGCGGCGTCGGGGTCGCGCGCGGTTACCTCAACCGCCAGGCGTTGACGGCCGAGCGCTTCATCGGCGACCCGTTCAGCACCGACCCGGATGCGCGCCTGTACAAGACCGGCGACCTCGGCCGCTGGTTGGCAGACGGCACCCTGCAGTATCTGGGACGCAACGACGACCAGGTGAAAATCCGCGGTTTCCGTGTAGAACTGGGCGAGATCGAAGCCGTCCTCGCGGGCTGTGCCGGTGTACGTGAAGCGGTGGTGGTGGCCCAGGAAAGCCAACCCGGCCAATCGGACAGCAAGCGGCTGATCGCTTACCTGTGCGGTGAACCGGTGCCGGTGGAGCACTTGCGCAGCGTCTTGCTGGCGGCTCTGCCCGAATACATGGTGCCCAGCGCCTTCGTTCAACTCGAGGCCCTGCCACTGACGCCCAACGGCAAGCTCGACCGCCGCGCCCTGCCCGCACCGGGCCAGGAAGCGTTCGCCAGCCGAGCCTACGAGGCCCCACGGGGCGAGATCGAACAGATCGTCGCGACGGTCTGGCAAGACCTGCTGGGCATCGAGAAAGTCGGCCGCCATGACCGCTTCTTCGAACTCGGCGGGCATTCGCTGCTGGCCGTGAGCCTGATCGATCGCCTGCGCCAGCATGGCCTGAGCGCCACGGTGCGCACCGTGTTCACCGCACCCAGCCTGCGGGAAATGGCCCAGGCCCTGAGTCGCAGCGATGAAGCCTTGTTCCTGGCCCCGGCCAATCGTATCCCGGCCGATTGCACGGCACTGACACCAGACATGTTGCCCCTGGTGGAACTGACTCCGGCGCAGTTGGAACGAATCGTCAGCGCTGTACCTGGCGGTGCCGCGAACATCCAGGACATCTACCCCCTGGCCCCCTTGCAACAGGGCATCCTGTTCCATCATCTGCTGGGGCACGAAGGCGACGCCTATCTGGTGCGCTCGATGATCGAGTTCGACGATCGCCAGCGCCTCGATGCCTTCATCGCCGCCCTGCAACAGGTGATCGACCGCCACGACATCCTGCGCAGTGCCGTGCATTGGGTAGGACAGCCGCAAGCGGTCCAAGTGGTGCAGCGCCAGGCCGGGCTGCCGATCCATCCCATCACCCTGGCGGCCGATGAGGATCCACGCGTCCAACTGGAGCGCTTGAGCGATCCGCGCCACCTGCGCCTGGATTTGCAACAGGCCCCCTTGATGCGCGCCTGCATCGCCCAGGACCCGCAGTCCGAACGCTGGTGGCTGGCCCTGCTGGACCACCACATGATCAGCGACCACGTGTCCCTGGGCATCGTCCTCGAAGAAATCCAGCTGTTGATGCAAGGCCAGGGCGCCAATCTGCCGACGCCCATGCCTTATCGGGAGTTTGTCGCCCAGGTACTCGCCACGCCGCCCCAGGCCCATGAAGCCTATTTCACCCGACGCCTGGCCAGCATCGAGGAGCCCACCGCTCCGTTCGGTGTGCTGGATGTCCAGGGCGACGGTGCCCAGGTGGTGGAGACCAGCGTGCGCCTCGACCGGGCCCTGAACCTGCGGATCCGCGCTCAATCGCGCCTGGCCGGGGTGACGCCGGCCGTGCTGTTTCATATTGCCTGGGCCCAGGTGCTCGCGCGCTGCACCGGCCGCGACGACGTGGTGTTCGGCAGCGTGGTCGCCGGACGCCTGCAAGGTTCACTGGGCGCCGATCGAGCCCTTGGGGTGTTCATCAACACCTTGCCGGTCCGGGTGCAACTGGCCGGGTTCAGCGCCAGTGCGCTGGTGGACGAAACCTATCGCGACCTCAGCGAACTGCTCGCCCACGAACAGGCCTCCCTGGCCCTGGCCCAACGTTGCAGCGGTGTTGGCGCGGGCCTGCCGCTGTTCACCACGCTGCTCAACTACCGCCACCAGACCGACGGCGGCTCGCTGGCCAACGAAGACCAGGTCCTGGCCTGGGACGGCGTGCGGTTCCTGAGCAACGAAGCGCGCACCAACTACCCGATCGAAGTGGCCGTGGCGGATGAAGGGGACGACTTCTCCGTGACCGCCCAATCCATCACCGGCATCGACCCGCAACGCATCGCCGCCTACCTCGCCCAGGCAGTGGCCGCGCTGGTCGAAGCCCTTGAACTAGCCCCCGAGCGCCTCGCCAGCGATCTGGACGTGCTCCCCGACACCGAGCGGCAATTGCTGCTGGCGGACTTCAACCACACCGCCACGGATTTCGGCACAGCGCAACCGATCCAGCACCTGTTCGAAGCACAGGTCCAGGCCAACCCCGACGCCGTGGCCCTGGTCTGCGAAAACCAACAACTGACCTACCGCCAGCTCAACCGTCGCGCCAACCACCTGGCTCGGCAGTTGCTCGAACTGGGCGTCGAACCCGATCAGCGCGTAGCAATCTGTGCCGAACGCAGCCTGGACATGATCGTCGGCCTGTTGGGCGTGCTCAAGGCTGGCGCGGCCTACGTGCCCATCGATCCGGCCCATCCGGCCGAGCGCATGGCGTTCATGCTGCAGGACAGTCAGCCTCGGGCACTGTTGACCCAATCGGCGCTCACCTTGCCGTCCGGCGAGCTGCCGCGGTTCTTGCTCGACACGAGCGATTCGCTGCGATCGGCGAATGACGCTGCTTTTGATGCCAACCCGCAAGTGCCCGGCCTGACGCCCGAGCACCTGGCCTATGTGATCTACACCTCCGGCTCCACCGGCCAGTCCAAGGGCGTGATGGTCGAGCACCGCTCGGTGTTCAACTTCTGGCAAGTGCTGACCCGCACCACCCACCAGCATTGCCCAAGACCAGCCACCGTGGCCCTGAATGCCGGGTTCTTCTTCGACATGTCGATCAAGGGCATT
>NZ_JACNDD010000263.1:0-4072 GCF_017351395.1 Pseudomonas sp. FW305-28 | reverse complement strand
CCACAACAAGCATCCGCGCGACAAACAACCACTTTCAGTGCTTGCTGCCACCGGCACAGGTGGGCGAAGCCGGGGCGGCGTCGATCCGGGCCCACTCCTCGGGTGTGTAGGTGTGCAGCGCCAACGCATGGAATTCGCCCATCAGCTCGCCCAGCGTGCCATAGACCTTCTGGTGACGCTTGACACGATTGAGCCCTTCGAACTGCTGGCTGACCACCACCGCCTTGAAGTGGGTCTGCAGGCCACGGCTGTGCATGTGGCTTTCATCCAGCACTTGCAAATGCTCGGGCTGCAACAGCCCAAGCGTTGATTCGATGCGTTGTTGCATGCTCATACCGGGCTCCGCTTACGGCTTTTTCTTGGCTGGAGCGGCTTTTGGCTCGAGCTCGGCCGTCATGTCGGCCAGCAGCTTGTTGACCACCGGCACTGCGCTCTCAAGCTTGGCCTGGGTCAGTTGGGCCGATTGCTGGGTCAACTGTGGCATTTTTTCCAGGACTTTCTTGCCCAATGGCGACTGGTAGAAAGCAACCAGGTCCTTGAGCTCCGATTCGTTGAAGTTGCTGGTGTAGAGCTTGACCATGTCCGGCTTGAGCTTGTTCCAGCCGATGGCTTGGTCCAGCGCGGCATTGGCCTTGGCCTGGTAGGTTTCCAGGGTGGCTTTTTTCGACTCAGGGGCCTTGGTCTGTTCAAAGCGCTGGGCAAACATCTGCTGCACTTGCATGTACACCGGAGTGCCCAGTTTGTCAGCGTGCGCCAGGGTCAGGAACGCTTCGGCGCTGGCGTTGTGGCTGGCGGTATCGGCGAAAACAGGGCCGCTGGCACACACCAGAGCAACTGCGGTACAGATGGCACGAAGACGGGTCATCGAGTTTCCTTTCATTACAGGCGAGGTAAAACCCCAAGGGCGACCATTCTGCGCCTAAAAAACGCCGGGGCTCAACCCCGACGGTTGTCGGGTCCGATTGACGGGCCCAAGCCACCGTTGCTGGATTGAGGGATGATTGAGGGAACCGGAGCGGCCCATCTGGGCCTAAACTGCGCATTCAGCCTTTAAGGAGTTTGACCCGATGAGCCGTATCGAAACCGACAGCCTTGGCCAGGTTGAAGTCCCGGACGACGCCTACTGGGGCGCGCAGACGCAGCGTTCCATGATCAACTTCGCCATTGGCAACGAACGCATGCCGCTGTCGGTGTTGCACGCCCTGGCGCTGATCAAGAAGGCCGCCGCGCGGGTCAATGATCGCAATGGCGACCTGCCCGCCGACATCGCCCGCCTGATCGAACAGGCCGCCGACGAAGTGCTGGACGGCCAGCATGACGACCAATTCCCGCTGGTGGTCTGGCAGACCGGCAGCGGGACCCAGAGCAACATGAACGTCAACGAAGTGATCGCCGGACGCGCCAACGAACTGGCCGGCAACCCCCGCGGCGGCAAGAGCCCGGTGCACCCCAACGACCACGTCAACCGTTCGCAGAGTTCCAACGACTGCTTCCCCACCGCCATGCACATCGCCGCCGCCCAGGCCGTCCATCAGCAATTGTTGCCGGCCATCGGCGAGCTGTCCGGCGGTCTCGCGGAACTGGCCGCGCGCCACATGAAGTTGGTCAAGACCGGCCGTACCCACATGATGGATGCCACGCCGATCACCTTTGGCCAGGAACTGTCGGCGTTCATTGCCCAACTCGATTACGCCGAACGGGCGATCCGCGCTGCGCTACCGGCGGTCTGCGAACTGGCCCAGGGCGGCACGGCAGTGGGCACCGGGCTCAATTCACCCCATGGGTTCGGCGAAGCGATTGCCGCAGAACTGGCGGCGCTGTCGGGCCTGCCGTTCGTCACCGCACCCAACAAGTTTGCCGCGTTGGCCGGCCATGAACCCCTGACCTCGTTGTCCGGCGCGCTGAAAACCCTCGCCGTGACCCTGATGAAAATCGCCAACGACCTGCGCCTGCTGGGCTCCGGACCACGGGCCGGGTTCGCCGAGGTGAAATTGCCGGCCAACGAACCGGGCAGTTCCATCATGCCCGGCAAGGTCAACCCGACCCAGTGCGAAGCCTTGTCGATGCTGGCCTGCCAGGTCATGGGCAACGACGTGACCATCGGTTTTGCCGCCAGCCAGGGGCATTTGCAGTTGAACGTGTTCAAACCGGTGATAATCCACAACCTGCTGCAATCGATTCGCCTGTTGGCCGATGGCTGCAGCAACTTCCAGCAGCACTGCATCGCCGGGCTCGAACCGGACGCCGAGCAGATGGCCGCGCACCTGGAACGTGGGTTGATGCTGGTGACCGCGCTGAACCCGCACATCGGCTACGACAAGTCAGCGGAAATCGCCAAGAAAGCCTACGGTGAAGGGCTGACCTTGCGCGAAGCGGCGTTGCAGCTGGGGTACCTCACCGATGAGGAGTTCGATGCCTGGGTGAGGCCGGAGAATATGCTGGAAGCGGGTAGCCAGGGCTGAGTTTTGCCTTGATCGATAGTGCGCTATCGCGAGCAAGCTCGCTCCCACAGGGCAACGTGGACCGCGACATTACATCCACTGAAGATCCACTGTGGGAGCGAGCTTGCTCGCGATGAGCCCGGCAGGCTCGGCATCACTGTTGACTCGTGAGCCGCTATCGCGAGCAGGCTCGCTCCCACAGGGGGCTAACGCCCGACAGCCAAACGCTCGCGCCGGGCCCTGAGGCCGGCGATCAGCGAGGGCCCCAGGGCGACCAGCGCCGACCCCAGGACCACCAGCACCGCCCCGCCATAGCCCAGCAGGTTGATCTGCTCGGCATGGACATAATCAGGCCACCACCAGGCCGCCATTGCCACCGCGGCGAAGGTCACCAGCGGCGTGATCGCCAGGGTCGCGCTGACCCGCGACGCTTCCCAATGGGCCAGGGCTTCGGCAAACGCGCCATAGGCAATCAGGGTGTTGAGGCAGCAAGCGAGCAACAACCAGCCTTGCAGCGGGCTCAATTGCAGCGCCTCCAACGGATGCACCCAGGGTGTGAGCAGCAGCGCGCAGAACAGGTAGATCACCATCATCACCTGCAACGAGTTCCACACCGTCAACAATTGCTTCTGGCCCAGGGCATAGAACGTCCAGACCGTCGACGCCAGCAACACCATCAGCACCCCGGCGGTGTAGTCGCTCAGGGACGTCAGCAACTCGCCCAGGCGCTGGTTGAAAAACAGCGTGAAACCGATCAGCAACACCAGCAGGCCGATGCCCTGCCCCACGCTGAACCGCTCCTTGAACACGAACAGGCTGGCGACCAGCAACATGATCGGCCCCATCTGCACCACCAGTTGCGCGGTGCCGGGGCTCAAGCGATTCAGGCCCATCAGGTACAACACGTAGTTGCCCACCAGCCCGAGCACCGCCATCGCCACCAGCCAGCCGCCACGAGGGCCGAGCACCTTGCGACTGGGCAGGCGCCGGGTGGCCGCCAAATAGATGAACAGCAAACCGCCGGACACCAGCAAGCGAAACCAGGTCACGGTGACCGGGTCCATCACTTGCAGCACTTGCTTGAGCTTGATCGGCAGGATTCCCCAGAGCAGGGCGGTCAACAGGGCAAGGAACAAGCCGTAGACCCAGCGACCGGACGATATGTGCATGCAACCCTCGAAGCCCAAGACAAAGAACGCCCATTCTAGGCCTCTATCGCCCAGCAACACAGGAACAGTTGGGGATTAATTGAACCGGCTACGGGTATGGCACATGGCCGCCTATCGGCTCGCCAAGCAGCCGTCAGCACCAGCCCCTAAACTTCACTCAACCTGATCCCGCCACCTCTTTGGAGCCCCCCATGCTCGGCAAACGCGCCCAGGACCTCGCCCCTGCGATGGTCTTTCCCAGTGACCGGATTTGCCGGATAAACGGCGAGTTTTACTTCAATACCCGGGAAGGCACCCAGGAAGGGCCATTCGCCAGTCGCGAGGATGCGTTGCGGGAGGTGGAGGCGTACGTACAGCGAATGCTGCAACTGACTCAGGTCGCCAGCTAGCGCACCGCTCTCTTGTGGCGAGGGAGCTTGCTCCCGCTGGGTCGCGAAGCGGCCCCCCTGCCCCGCCAATAAA
>NZ_JACNDD010000262.1:0-4116 GCF_017351395.1 Pseudomonas sp. FW305-28 | reverse complement strand
ATTTTTTTCCGGCCGAGAAAAGGCTCAAGCTCAGGGCTTTCACCGCAACTGGTAAGACCGGTCAAGCCAAATCCTCATCATCGTACTTGCACATCCGCGAAAACAGCGCCTAGACTGCGCCTGCACTGGACAAACCGGTAAGACCACAATAATGAAGTCCCGACGCCAGCCCCCTGGCGAACAAGGACACCGAACCAGGAATCCCTCCCATGCTCAAATGGTGCTCGCGGTCGATCTTCCTACAAGTTGTCCTCGGACTGATGCTCGGCATCGTCTGCGGGCTTACCCTTCCCGAATACTCAGCACAGCTCAAACCCCTCGGCGACGGCTTCATCAAGCTGATCAAGATGCTCATCGGCCTGATCGTTTTCTGCGTGGTGGTCAGCGGCATCTCCGGCGCCGGTGATCTCAAGAAAGTCGGGCGCATCGGCCTCAAGTCGGTCATCTACTTCGAAGTCCTCACCACCATCGCCCTGGTCATCGGCCTGGTCCTCGCTTTCAGCACAGGCATTGGCAGCGGCGCGAACATCCATCTGGAGCAGCTCTCCAGCGCGGACGTGAACGACATCGCCCAACGCGGCGAGCACATGGTCACTACCACCCAGTTCCTGATGAACCTGATCCCAACCTCGGTGATCGGTGCCTTCGCTGAAAACAACATTCTGCAAGTCCTGCTGTTTTCAGTGCTGTTCGGCAGCGCGCTGAACCTGGTGGGCGACGCGGCTTCCGGCATCTCGCGGCTGATCAACGAACTCAGCCATGTGATCTTCCGCATCATGGGCATGATCGTGCGCCTGGCCCCTATCGGTGTGTTCGGGGCCATTGCCTTCACCACCAGCAAATATGGCCTCGACTCGCTGCAGCACCTGGGCAGCCTCGTCGGCCTGTTCTACCTGACCTGCATCGCCTTCGTCACGCTGATCCTTGGTCTGGTGATGCGTGCGTCGGGCCTGCCGATGCTGCCGTTTCTCAAGTACCTGCGCGAAGAGCTGCTGATCGTACTCGGCACTGCTTCGTCCGATGCCGTGCTGCCCCAGATCATGCGCAAGCTCGAACACCTGGGGATCGGCAGCTCCACCGTGGGCCTGGTGATTCCAACCGGTTACTCATTCAACCTGGACGGGTTTTCCATCTACCTGACCCTGGCGATTGTCTTTATTGCCAACGCCACCGGTACGCCCTTGGCCCTGAGCGATCTGTTGACCATCCTGCTGGTATCCCTGATCACGTCCAAGGGCGCCCACGGAATTCCCGGCTCGGCGCTGGTGATACTGGCGGCGACGCTGACCGCGATCCCGGCGATCCCGGTGGTCGGCCTGGTGCTGGTGTTGGCCGTGGACTGGTTCATGGGCATTGGCCGGGCCCTGACCAACCTGATCGGCAACTGTGTGGCGACCGTGGCGATTGCCCGCTGGGAGAAAGACATCGACGTCCCCCGGGCGCGCAAGGTGCTGTCCGGCCAACAAGGCTATACCTTCCAACCCAGAAAACCGGTGGGCAGTGCCCATCACCAGCAATTCTGAAAGACGGCGATGCCGGCCCGAGAGCCGGCATCGCCTGATTGATTTCCAAGGAGTCACATGTGATCAGCTCATCGACCGTCGTCAATTCCGTGGTGGAGAAACTCCGCGCCGCCCTCGCCCGGGGCCAGTGGCGCTCGGGTGACATGCTGCCCGGCCAGCGCGAGTTGGCCGAGCAACTGGGCATCAGCCGGCCAAGCCTGCGTGAAGCGGTGATTGTGCTGGAAACCCTGGGCCTGGTGCGCTCGATGCCCGGCAAAGGCGTCGTGGTGCTGGAGGCCAATCCCGGCGATGCCGTCAGCGAAGGCAGTGCCATGGCCGGCGCGAGCCTGGAAGACTTGCTGCAGCTGCGCTACACCCTGGAGCCCTTCATCGTCGGCCTGGTGGCCCAGTCCATCAGCAGCAAGGATGTCGGCCAGTTGCGCCTGACCCTCATGGACATGCGCGAAGCCCTGGAAGCCAACGACAGCGACGCCTGCGCCAACGCCTACATCGCTTTCCATGAAGAACTGTTTGCCCTGACGTCCAACCCGATCTTCCAGAACGTGGTCCAGCAGACCAGCAACGCCCTCAAGCAAAGCGCCGATGTGTTGCGCAACTCGCCCGAGCACCTGGCCGAACGCCTGGAAGAGAACGAAGCCGTGGTCCGCGCCATTCGTGGCAAGAACAGCGCCCAGGCCAGCGCCGAAATGCGTCGGCACATTCTCCGGGAAGGCCAACGCATGGGCATCGAATTGAATATTCCGGACGACAACCTCGGCACTTGAACCTGGGCCTGCGGAGACCGCCATGAACACTCTCGTTTCCCATCAGCACAACCGCAACGTACTCGCCGCCCTGCCCCTGCCCGGCCGGATTGGCAAACCGTCGGTGGACGATATCTACCCGCGGATCTTCGACGCCATTCTTGAACAACGCATCGCTCCGGCCAGCCGTTTCACCGAGGAAAGCCTGGGAGACGTGTTCGGTGTCAGCCGCAGCATCATTCGCCGTGTCCTGGCGCGCCTGTCCCATCAGCAAGTGGTGATATTGCGGCCCAACCATCGGCCACAAGTCGCCGCGCCGGATCTGGAGCAGACGCGGCAGATCCTCCATGCTCGCCGCCTGGCCGAGCAGACCCTGGTGCGCCTGGCCTGCAAGGCGCCGCAACCCAAAGACTTGCAGTGCCTGCGCGACCTGGTGGAGCACGAGCGCCAGTGCCTGGACCGCGGCGAGCGTGGCCCGGCGATACGCCTGTCCGGCGAGTTTCACCTGCACCTGGCCGCCATGGCCGGCAACGCGCCGTTGACGCAATTCCTCGGCAGCCTGGTGCCCTTGACCTCGCTGGCCCTGGCACGCCACGAGGTCAAGTCCCGCCGGCATTGCGCCTGGCAGGAACACTTGGCGATCGTCGACGCGGTGGAAGGCCGCAACGTCAATGAAGCGGTGCGGCTGATGGACGAGCACCTGGACCATCTGGAGCAAAAACTGCTGCTGGTCGCAGGCGCGGGATCGTCAAAGTAGCGCGGCTTCGAAGCCAGCGCGGATCTTCTCTTCGGGCAGTTCGTCGGCGATGAACACGATCACGCTTTCCCGGGCTTCGTCGGGCGCCCATTCAGTGTCCCAATCGAAACCGTACAGCTTGAGCACGCCTTGGAACACCAGCCGGCGGGGTTCGCCGGCGATGTTCAGCACGCCTTTGTAGCGCAGCAATTGCTTGCCGTGCTCTTCCAGCAACTGGTTCATGAACTCGCTGAGCTTGTCGATATCCAGGGCCTTGTCGGTGCGCAGCACCAGGCTGCTGATGCGATCGCCCGGGGTTGCCTTGCCCACCGGGCGCAGGCTGAACCCTGCGCCAAGGTCCGCATTGAGATTGAAACCGCGAATGTCGAGCAGCTCGGCCAGGTCGATCTGGCCGTGTTCAACCACCCTGATCGGTGCCCGTCGGTTGATGCGCGTCAAGCGCTCGCCAAGGGCCTGGACCTGGGCGGCGTCCACCAGGTCGGTCTTGCTCAGGAGCAGGCGGTCGGCAAACCCGACCTGGGCCTGGGCGATGGCCTGGGTCAGGTGGATGTCGGCGTGAGCCGCGTCCACCAGGGTCAGGATCCCATCGAGGATATAGCGCTCGCGCAGGTCCTCGTCGATGAAGAAAGTCTGCGCCACCGGGGCCGGGTCGGCCAGGCCGGTGCACTCGATCACCAGGCGGTCGAAGGCAATCTCGCCGCTGTCCAGCCGCTCGAGCAACAGGTACAGGGCTTTGGTCAGGTCGGTGTGAATGGTGCAGCACACGCAGCCGTTGGCCAGGGTCATGACTTGCACCGGCTCGTCGCCCAACAGTTGGGTGTCGATACCGGCATCGCTGAATTCGTTCTCGATCACGGCGATTTTCAGGCCGTGCTCGGCCTTGAGCAGATGGCGCAACAGCGTGGTCTTGCCGGCGCCGAGGAAGCCGCTGAGGATGGTGACCGGGATGGGAGAGGACAAACTGAATCTCCTTGATGCCTGAAAGGAAAACGGTTTTGTGGGAGCGAGCCTGCTCGCGAAGGCGTCGGGTCAGTCGACCTTATCATTAACTGACACTCCGCCATCGCGAGCAAGATCGCTCCCACAGGGATTC
>NZ_JACNDD010000261.1:0-4129 GCF_017351395.1 Pseudomonas sp. FW305-28 | reverse complement strand
GTCTATCAAGGCCCGACCACCGTCACCGAGTCGATCAAAGGTGCATCCGGTGGCAATCTGGAAGCCATCGCGCCAAACACCGCGCCAGTCAGCACCATCGTTAGCGATGTCAACGACACCACCACCGTGACCTTGACCGCCACACCAACCGTGAACGAAAACGGCACCATCACCTACACCGCCACGTTGACCGGCGCCGACGGCAAACCCGTCACCGCACAGAACGGTCCTGTGACGGTTACCTTGGACAGCGGTAAAACCATCACCATCGCCGCCGGCGCAAGCTCGGGCGTATTGGATGTGGCTGCTGGCAACGATGTCTACACCGGTGCTCCGTCCATCACCGAAACGATCAAATCGGCTTCCGGCGGCAACCTCGAAGCCATCGCTGTCGACAAGACCGGCGCGTCGACGGCGGTGGGCGATACCGTCGACAACACCACCGTCAGCATCAGCGGCAGCACGTCCGTCACCGAAGGCCAGACCGCGACGTACACCGTCAGCCTGACCAACCCGGCGCAGACGGAAGTGACCGTCAAGATCGTCTACAGCGGCACCGCCGCCGACGGCACGGACTTCACCGGTGTCTACACCGTGAAGATCCCGGCCAACGCCACCAGCGCTACCTTCAACGTGGCGACGCTGGACGACAAGATCACCGAAGGCACCGAAAACTTCGTGGTCAAGATCGACTCGGCCACCGGGGGCAATTTCGAACACCTGGGCGTCAGCGGCACCAACGGCAGCGTCAGCACCTCGATCATCGACAACGATGCGCCGCCGGTACTCGACCTGGATGCCAACAACTCCAGCGGCAAGACGGGTGCCGATTACCAGGTGACCTTCACCGAAGGCACCACTGGCCCGGGCGTGTCCATCGCCGACACCGACCTGAAGATCACCGACCCGGACAGCACCATGCTGACCGGCGCCACCATCGTGCTGACCAACCGTCAGCCTGGCGATGCGCTGAACCTGGGCAACAGCGTCAACGGCATCAGCATCAACGCCAACAGCACCGACGGCAAGGTCGTGCTGACGCTGTCGGGCAATGCGACGCTGGCCGACTACATGCAGCAGATCAAGAACATCAGCTTCATCAACAACAGCGAAGATCCGAGCACCGTACCGCGCATCATCACCGTGACGGTGACCGACGGCAGCAACTACTCGAACACCGCGACCACTACCGTGAACGTGGTCGGGGTTAACGACGCACCAGTAGCCACCGGTGGCGCGGTGACCGGTACCGAAGACACTTCGCTGGTGCTCGGCTGGTCGACGTTCGGTATCAGTGACGTGGACAGCGCCGCCGCCAGCCAGGGTGTGAAAATCACCGGGCTGCCGGGTGACGGCAAGCTGCAGTACCTGGACGGCGCAACCTGGAAGGACGTGGCCAACAACCAGACGTTCACCAAGGCCGACATCGACGCCGGCAAGCTGCGCTTTACCCCCGATGCCAACGAATCCGGCGCCAACGGCAACCCGACCGGCGTGGGCGATCAAAAGGCCGATTACGCGCAAATCAGCTTCCAACCAACCGACGGCCAGGCGCTGGGCAATACCAGCACCGTGAAGATCGATATCACGCCGGTCGCCGACGCACCGAGCCTCAACGTGGCTGGCAACAGCGTGACCTCCACCGGTCTGATCAAGGAAGTCTGGACCGGCCTGTCGGGCCTGGGCACTGATGGCAGCGGCGCGCCGTCCGGCACGCTCAAATCGGTGATCGATGCCGCCGGCACGCCAAACAGCAGCACCAACGTGACCAACGTGCAGTCCGACAGCAACGTCAACCCGGGCACCGCGTCGAAAACCTCGGGCCTGATCTTCCTCGAAGCCGGCAAGACCTACACCTTCAGCGGCACGGGGGATGACAGCCTGCTGGTGACCATTGGCGGCAAGGATGTGGCGGGCATTACCTGGGGCGCAGGCGGCAAGCTGAACGGTTCGTTCACGCCGACCACCAGCGGCTACTACACCCTGGACATCTACCACCACAACCAGACCGGCCCGGGCAGCTACGACGTGAACCTGTCGGTCAACGGCAGCACACCCGTGGACCTGAGCAGTGCCGGCGTGCCGCTCTACACCGGCGTGACCGACCTGGCGAACGCTGGCGTGACCGTCTCCGACCTGCACGGCAGCAACGGCGAAGGCTACTACGACGGCTTCAAGCTCAACGAAGGCGCCGAAGGCACCAGCGTGCACCTGTCGAAGATCACCACCGCCCTGACCGACACCGACGGCTCCGAAAGCCTGAGCGTGAAGATCGGCGGCATCCCGGAAGGCAGCGTGCTGAGCGACGGCGCGGGCCATACCGCGACCGTGGGCAGCAACGGCGAGGCCTCGGTCACCGGCTGGAACCTGGGCAGCCTGACCCTGACGCCACCGACCTACTACAACGGCCAGTTCAACCTGACCGTGACGTCGACCTCTACCGAAGCCCTCGGCGGCTCGGCGGTCAGCACGGCGCAGATCCCGGTTACCGTCTACCCGGCGACCTACAACGCGGTCACCGCCACGTCTGGCAGCGACAACGTCACCGGCACCGACAGCAACGACATCGTGGTCGCCGACATCGGCGGGCTGACCGTGGTGCCGGGGGTCAACTACAACATCGCCTTCATGGTCGACAGCTCTGGCAGCATGAGCGACTCGTCCATCGCAGCGGCCAAGGCCTCGCTGACCTCGGTGTTCAACACCCTCAAGCAAAGCTTGGGCAGCAACTCCGGGACGGTGAACATCTTCCTGGCGGACTTCGACAGCCAGGTGAACAACACGGTCTCGGTCAACCTCAACGACCCGAACGCCTTGACCCTGCTTAAGGGCGTACTCGACTCGATGGTGTCCGGCGGCGGTACCAACTATGAAGACGTGTTCAAGACCACGGCGAACTTCTTCAAGAGCACCGACGCCCTGAACAATACCGGGGCGAAGAACCTGACGTATTTCATTACCGACGGCAAGCCTACTTACTACCAGACCGGCGAACAGACCAATCCGACGCTTTACGGCACCGTCAAGCTCGATGATGTCTTGAGCGCAGCCAATTACAGCGTCGGCAAGTACTACACCCAGACGATCGACAGCACGCACAAGTACACCATCTACGAAAACGGCGAGATGTACCTGTCGACCAAAAGCGGCAAGAAATGGACCGACAGTTATGTGGGCACGGTGCATGCCGAGGGCAATGGCACCTTTGAACTGTCGAACCAGGGCGGCACCGGCTATGGCGAATACTGGAACTATGTCGATTCAGCAGCGGGCTCGACCGACAGCTTCACGCTGCTCAAAGGCTTGAGCAGCGTGGAAGCCATTGGCCTGAACAGTGATGTGACCCTGAACGACCTCAAGCCCTACGATTCGGACTCGACACCACAGACCAACATCGACCCGAACAACCTGGCCAACTCGATCATCGGCCACACCGAAGCGACCCTGCCGGGCGCCGATACGGTCAACGGTGGCGACGGCAATGACATCCTGTTCGGCGACCTGGTGAGCTTCAACGGCATCGCCGGCGAGGGCTACCAGGCCATCCAGGCTTTCGTCGCCCAGCAGAACGGCGTGGAAGTCAGCAAGGTCACCACCAGCAACGTGCACCAGTACATCACCGAACACTACACCGCGTTCGATGTGTCCGGTGCCCACGATGGCAACGACACCCTGCTGGGCGGCGCCGGCAACGACATCATTTTCGGCCAGGGCGGCAACGACACGCTCAACGGTGGCAAGGGCAATGACATCCTGCTGGGTGGCACAGGTAACGACACGCTGATCGGCGGCCAGGGCAATGACACCCTGATCGGCGGCCTGGGGGGCGATACCTTTGTCTGGAAGTCCGGCGACACCGGCACCGACGTGATCAAGAACTTCAACGCCGGCGAAGGCGACCGGATCGACCTGCGGGATCTGTTGCAGGGCGAAACCGGCAGCACCATCGACCACTTCCTGAAGATCAGCACGGTCGATGGCGTGTCGTCGCTGCAGGTCAGTACCTCTGGCCAGTTCAATGGGGCCAACGGTGCCGCAGCGGCGCCGGACGTGACGATCAAGCTCGAAGGCAACAACTGGTCGAACGTGAACCTGAACTCGTTGATCGCCGGCAGTGACCCGACCATCA
>NZ_JACNDD010000260.1:0-4161 GCF_017351395.1 Pseudomonas sp. FW305-28 | reverse complement strand
TCCAGTACGCTCATGTCGGTCTGGCGCAGCAGTTGCCGGGCCTTTTCCAGGCGCAGGCGCAAATAGAAGTTGCTCGGGGTGTCGTTCAGGTGCAGGCGGAACAGGCGTTCGAGCTGGCGTCGTGTGACGTTGATCGACTCGGCCAGGGCCAAGGTGCTCAGGGGCGGTTCGCTGTGGGTTTCCATCTCGCCGATGACGTGCACCAGCTTCTTGTTGCGAATGCCATAGCGGTTGGCGATTTCCATGCGTTGGTGATCTTTGCGCGGGCGGATGCGGCCGAGCACGAACTGTTCGCTGACCTGGATCGCCAGCTCCGAACCATGGGCCTGGCCGATCAGGTCGAGCATCAGGTCGATGGACGCGGTGCCACCGGCGCAAGTGATGCGGCGACGGTCGATTTCAAACAGTTCCTGAGTCACGCCAAGCTGCGGATAAGACTCCTTGAACGCCTCGATCGCCTCCCAGTGCAAGGTCACGCGATGCCCTTCCAGCAGCCCCGCCTCGGCCAGGACCACACTGCCGGTGTCGATGCCGCCCAGGATCACGCCTTCGTTGTCCAACCGATGCAGCCAGCGCTCCAGGGCCGGGGTGGCGAACTTCAGTGGTTCGAATCCCGCCACCACCCAAAGGGTCGCGCCCTTCTTCAACGGCTCCAGCGCGGCATCGGCGTTGACCGACATGCCATTGCTCGCCAGCACCGCCCCGCCATCGACGCTCAACACATGCCAGCGATACAGCTCGCCACGAAAACGATTGGCGACCCGCAACGGCTCGATGGCCGAGATGAAACCGATGGCCGAAAAGCCCGGCATCAACAAGAAGTAGAAATCCTGGGACATGAAGCGCACTCGGTCGACGGGTAGCGTGCGGACCTTGATACGCCAGTTGCAAGCGTCGTTCAAGAGCGCAGGTCGCTGCAGTGCAAGAGCACGTCGCCGCTGTGCGTTTTGCCACGCTTCGGGCTGCGTAACTTGGCATCACCGGCGCACAGACACCGGGCCCCATAACAATAAGCTGCCGAGGAACCCGACATGAAACGACTGATCAGCTCCTGCGTTCTTGCACTCAGCGCTACCACCTTAATGAATGGCGCCGCCATGGCCGCGGAACCCGCCGCGTGCCAGAACGTGCGCCTTGGCGTCGTCAACTGGACCGATGTCATCGCCACCAGCGCCCTGACCCAAGTGATGCTCGACGGCCTCGGCTACACGACCAAGCAGACCAGCGCCTCCCAGCAAATCATCTTCGCTGGCATTCGTGACCAACGCCTGGACCTGTTCCTGGGCTACTGGAACCCGCTGATGACCCAGACCATCACTCCATTCGTCGAAGCCAAGCAGGTCAAGGTCCTGGAGCAGCCCAGCCTCAAGGATGCCCGCGCCACCCTGGCCGTGCCGACCTACCTGGCCGACAAGGGCCTGAAGACCTTCGCCGATATCGCCAAATTCGAAAAAGAGTTGGGTGGCAAGATCTACGGCATCGAACCCGGCTCCGGCGCCAACACCCAGATCAAGGCGATGATCGCCAAGAACCAGTTCGGCCTGGGCAAATTCCAACTGGTGGAGTCCAGCGAAGCCGGCATGCTCGCCGCCGTGGACCGCGCCGTACGGCGCAAGGAAGCCGTGGTGTTCTTTGGCTGGGCGCCGCATCCGATGAACGTCAACGTGCAAATGACCTACCTCACCGGCAGCGAAGACGCCCTCGGCCCGAACGAAGGCATGGCCACCGTCTGGACCGTCACTGCGCCGAACTACGCCGAGCAATGCCCGAACGTCGGTCGCTTGCTGAGCAACCTGACCTTCACCGCCGAAGACGAGAGTCGGATGATGCAGCCGCTGCTCGATCACAAGGATCCGCTCGAATCGGCCCGGCAGTGGCTCAAGGATCATCCGCAAGACAAGCAGCGCTGGCTCGACGGCGTGACCACCTTCGACGGCAAGCCGGCCGCCGACAACCTGAAACTCACCAGCAACTGACCAACCGTTCTCCCTCTGCGCAGCACCACACGGCTGCGCGGTGACTCACCACGCCTGAAGGAATCCGCACCATGAACCACGACGTCATCATCACCTGCGCACTCACCGGTGCTGGCGACACGACCGCCAAGAGCCCCCACGTGCCGGTCACCCCGAAACAGATCGCCGCCGCTGCCGTCGAAGCCGCCAAGGCCGGTGCCACCGTGGTCCACTGCCACGTCCGCGACCCGCAGACCGGCAAGTTCAGCCGCGACGTGGCGCTGTACCGCGAAGTGATGGAGCGCATCCGTGAGGCGGACGTGGACATCATCGTCAACCTCACCGCCGGCATGGGCGGTGACCTGGAGATCGGTGCGGGCGAACGACCGATGGAGTTCGGCCCCAACACCGACCTGGTGGGGCCGCTGACCCGCCTGGCCCACGTCGAAGAGCTGTTGCCGGAAATCTGCACGCTGGATTGCGGCACCCTGAACTTCGGCGACGGCGACACCATTTACGTCTCCACCCCAGCACAACTGCGGGCCGGGGCCAAGCGGATCACCGAGCTGGGGGTCAAGGCCGAACTGGAAATCTTCGATACCGGGCACCTGTGGTTCGCCAAGCAACTGATCAAGGAAGGCCTGCTGGACAACCCGCTGTTCCAGCTCTGCCTGGGCATCCCGTGGGGCGCGCCGGCCGACACCACCACCATGAAGGCCATGGTCGACAACCTACCAGCCGACGCAGTGTGGGCGGGCTTCGGCATCGGCCGCATGCAAATGCCGATGGCCGCCCAGGCGGTGCTGTTGGGGGGCAACGTGCGGGTCGGGCTGGAAGACAACCTCTGGCTGGATAAAGGCGTGCTCGCCACCAACGGCCAACTGGTGGAGCGCGCTGGCGAAATCCTCAGCCGCCTCGGGGCGCGCGTGCTCACTCCGGCTGAAGGCCGCAAGAAAATGGGTCTGGCCCAGCGCGGCTGAGCCGACATCCACATTCCCCTATTGGGGGGCACAACCTGTGGGAGCAAGGCTTGCCCGCGATGACGGTATGTCAGTCGACATCCCTGCTGAATCTACTGCCGCCATCGCGGGCAAGCCTTGCTCCCACAGGAGACCACCGAACTATTTTTTCAGGACATCACCATGAGCTTTATCACCGACATCAAGACCTTCGCCGCCCTGGGCAGCGGCGTGATCGGCAGCGGCTGGGTCAGCCGCGCCCTGGCCCATGGCCTCGACGTTATTGCCTGGGACCCCGCGCCGGGTGCCGAGGCGGCACTGCGCAAACGCGTCGCCAACGCCTGGGGCGCGCTGGAAAAACAAGGCCTGGCCCCTGGCGCCTCGCAGGATCGACTGCGCTTTGTCGCGACCATCGAAGAATGCGTGCGCGACGCCGACTTCATCCAGGAAAGCGCCCCCGAGCGCCTGGAACTGAAGCTCGAACTGCACGGCCAGATCAGCGCCGCCGCCAAGCCGAATGCATTGATCGGTTCCAGCACTTCGGGGCTGCTGCCCAGCGAGTTCTACGAAGGTTGCACCCACCCCGAACGCTGCGTGGTCGGACACCCGTTCAACCCGGTCTACCTGTTGCCGCTGGTAGAAGTGGTCGGTGGCAAGCACACCGCGCCCGAAGCCGTGCAGGCGGCCATGCAGGTGTACGAATCCCTCGGCATGCGGCCGCTGCATGTACGCAAGGAAGTGCCCGGCTTCATCGCCGACCGCCTGCTCGAAGCGCTGTGGCGCGAAGCCCTGCACCTGGTCAACGACGGCGTCGCCACCACCGGGGAAATCGACGATGCCATCCGTTTTGGCGCCGGCCTGCGCTGGTCATTCATGGGCACGTTCCTGACCTACACCCTGGCCGGTGGCGATGCCGGCATGCGGCACTTCATGGCCCAGTTCGGCCCGGCACTGCAACTGCCCTGGACCTACCTGCCAGCGCCGGAGCTGACCGAGAAGCTGATCGACGATGTGGTGGACGGCACGAGCGAGCAATTGGGCAGCCACAGCATCTCGGCCCTGGAGCGCTATCGTGATGATTGCCTGCTGGCGGTGCTGGAGGCGGTGAAGACCACCAAGGCCAAGCATGGAATGGCTTTCGAAGAGTAAACCCTGGTTTTGGGGCCAGCAGGCCTGGCCCCATCGCGAGCAAGCTCGCTCCCACAAGGATTTCGCGGTGTGAACGCTCATTATTTCCCCCAGAAGAT
>NZ_JACNDD010000026.1:0-52714 GCF_017351395.1 Pseudomonas sp. FW305-28 | reverse complement strand
AGCTTGCTGGCTCGCGATAGCGGCAGCACATCCGACATCCATGCAAGCTGACCCACCGCCATCGCGAGCAAGCTCGCTCCCACAGGGGATCTGTGGTGGGCCGGGGCTCAGGGTTTTGGCGGCACCGGGTTGGCGTCGAAGGTATGCGGCGGCGCGACTTGCAGGGTGGTGACGGAGCCTTGTGCCGAGAGCGAGTACGTCACTTTGGAAATCAACATGTCACCGTCGAACCCCAGCACCGGGTCGATCACCCGTACCAAAGTGTTGTGCCGCCACAAGTCACCATTGGCCTGGCGCCAGCCTTGCACACGGTAGGTGGTGGTCAGGGCCTTGCCGGTGCGGATGGCGCTTTCCCAATCGGCCCGTTGCTGGGCCAGTTCGAAGGTCAATTGCGCACTCTCGCTGATCACCGTCACCCGCTTGCGCTTGAAGCCCAGATCGGTGGCGGTGCCAGAGACTTCGCTCACCGCCGCCCCGCTCTGTTGATCATTGCCCTTGTGCTGGCCGATGACCCGGTATTCGGAGAACACCTGGCTGTAGTCCATCGGTGCGTTGCCCGACAGAATGTTCTTGCCCAGCTCCAATACATCACTGGCCCGCCCACCGCTGCCGGGTTTGGCCAGCAACACACGTCCTTGTGCGTCGTCGGTGGAGAACACTCGGAACAACGTCAGCAAACGGTCGATGGATTGAAAGACCGTTTCCCCCGGCACGATGCTGTGTTCGCTCAACCGCGCGGTTTCAGGGATCTCGCTGACGACCCCCACGCCGTATTGCGATGCCAGGGCCTGGACGATGCTCAGCAGCGTTTGCCCGCGCCATTGGGTCGGGCGGTTGATCGCGGCGCAGTCCACCAGGTCCTGGGTCTTGGAGCCACCTTCGATGCTCAGGCTGATCTGTCGACCGTCATAGCTGACCGGTGCCTTGAACACATAACCGCTGAGGACCAGATCGGCACCAATGCGCACCTGGCATTCATCGCCCGGACGGATCGGCACGGCTTGGGTCTGCCCCGGCCATTGCCAAGTGATGTCGAGTTTGAAGGTGCGAAACTGGCGCTCCAGGTCCGCACTGATTTCCACGCTTTTCCAGCCGCCGTAATCCAACCCGCCGACAGTAAGCGAGACAGCGTTGTCGAGCTCGTTCATGGCTTATTCCCCCGAGACTTTCAGGTCATTGGGCGGCAGGAAACCAGGATGGGCGACGCCGTTACGCTGGGTCACCTCCGTCACCCGGGTGGCATCGGCGAATTGCTGATACGCCACCACCAGCGCCGGCAGGCTTTGCTTGAACGACAGGTTGATCAGCCTGACACCCGAAGACGCCACCGCCGTCAGGTGCGCGGCCATTTGCTGGCGCAGGTTGTTCATCGCCTGGTAGTGCTCCGGATCAGCCTTGAGGGAGGCCTGCCAGATGACATCGTTGAGGGCATCGCGCAGAGCCAGCACATCGTCGGCCACCGGCACGTCCCGGCGCTGGACCGGTTGCACGGCCTGTTGCGCCACCGATGGCGTGGCGCCCAACTTGACCGCAGGCGCTGCTACCGGCATCGCCGCAATCCATTGCGCGGCCTGCACCAGCAGGGTGTCCTGCACCAGGTCGGCCACAGCCTGGGCCGCCGCCGTGGTGTCCTTGCCCGTCGTGAGTTTGGGCGCGTCGGCCTTGCCAATGGCCTCCACCTGTTGCGACACGCTGGCAATCACGCCGCGATAGCCGTCACGGGCAAAGTCCTTCAGTTCCCGAATATCGCCCAGCAACCCCTTGAACTCGGCCACCACCTCCTTGGGCAACGCTTTCACCGCCTTGACCAGATCGCTGAGTTGCCGATAGGTCTCGATCAACGGCTTGAGCTCCTGCTCGATCACGCCGTAGATCTCCTTGAGGCTGTTGCGCAGGTCAGCGATACCGATCCGTGCGGCCTTGATCAAGGTCATGGCGTCTTCGAAGCGCCGCACCGCCGAACCGAGGAAGCTGTCGGCCGAGACCAGCAGCAGTTTCTGGCTGTTGATCGTCGCCGAAGGGAATTGCAGCGGCTGGTCGGGGTAGAACTTCAGGGCGAACGTCACCAACCCGCCGTCCTGACGGGTCTGGGTCATGTCGCACTCGCCGACCTTGACCTGCAGGCGCCCCAGCCACGGGTGCACCAGTTCACCGCTGCCCTGCTCCAAGGCCTTGAGCAGCTTGTCGCGCTGCTCCAGGCAATCGGGGCCGACGATGAACGCAGTCAGCTCATGAATCTTCGCCTGCTGGCCGAGCCCCTCGAAAAACGGCTGGTCACGCTGGGGATATTCATGCAGCTGGCCTTTGTGGCCGACCGGGGTTTTCGCCTGGTCGACCCAGAACCCGACGCCACGAAACGACGCCGGCAACAAACGATCACGCCAGCTCATTGGAGCCTCCTGTGGACAGTGAGCGATAGCCGATGCGCGAACTCACCGCCAGGGCCGGTTGATTGGTCTGGGGCGGGTCGGCGCGCAACCCGGCCGGCGCATTTTCGAAGCGCACGGTCAGGCCGCCTTCGAGTTGCGTGCGGTTATTGGCGGCGCTTTGTTGCACCAGGGCGCTGGAGGTTTGTGGCAACGTACCCGGCGCCAGCGAGGTCTTCGCCGGACCGTTGGCGGAGGCTGGCGCCAGGCTGGACGACAGGCCCGGAGGCTGCTCGCTGGCCGCGCCAAAAAACGCCGGCGCCAGCTCACCTTTGCCTTCGGCGTTGGTGGCGCGCTGCGCCTCGGTCAAACCCTCGACCTTAGCGGTGAACGAGGTGATCATCTCGCCGAAGCCGCCGTTGAAAAATGCCTTGATCGGCGCGATCACCGCCTGCAACTCGTTCCACCACTGGCTGAACCACTCGCCCACCGGCCCCCACTGCTTGACGAGACCCTCGATGGGTGACCAGTCGAACAGGCCGCTGAACACCGCCAGCATGATTGACACCTGGTTGCGCACGCCCTCCCAGATCCCGGCGAAGACTTCACCGATCGTGCCCCAGTTGGCCATGATCAGCCCCAACGGCGTCCAGTCGAACAGGCCTTTCAAGGCGTCCATCACCGGCACGGTCAAGGCCCTGAGCAGGTCCCAGATCGCCGCGAACAACCCGGTCAGGGGCGCCCAATTGGCAACGATCAAGCCTAGGGGTGACCAGGCGAACAGCGTCTGCATGAAACCGATGACCGGCGCTGCCGCCGCCACGATCACATTCCAGAGGACGCCAAAAAAGCTGCTGATCGGCCCCCAGTTGCTGATCACCTGCCCCATCGGGGTAAAGGCGAACATCGTCTTGAAGAACTCGACCATCGGCAGGACGATCGGCGCAAGCCTCTGCCAGAGTCCGGCGAAGAACGCTGAAATCGGCGTCCAGTGGGCGATGATCATCCCTGCCGCCAAGGCGATGCCCATGGCAATCAAACCGATGGGGTTCATCTTCAAGGCCAGGTTCACCACTTCGAACGCCTGGCTCGCGCCGCTGACCGCCATCTGAATCGCGTTGAACGCCACGACACCATTCGCCAGGCCCTGTACCAGTTGCGGGTTGTCCTGCAGCACCTGGGCCACGCCGCTGACCATGGGCTGCAAACTCACCGCCACCGCGTTGACCGCAGGTCCCAAGGCCGAGCCGAACTGCACCGACACGTTACTGATGGAAGTCTTCAATCCATCCAGGTTCTGTGCCGCCATACGGGGCGCTTCAGGGGCCTGGACGGCGCTGGCCGCCGCGCTCGCGGCGCCCGCCTCGTCCTTGAAGGCCAGCGCCGACTTGAGCCCGTCCATAAAGGGCTGGGCCAGGCCGCCGCTGGGCAGCAGACCGGAAATATCCAGGCTGCCCAGGCCCGTGGCGTCGAGGTTCTGCTTGAAACTCGCGACCTTCGCACGAAGGCCGGCGAGCTTGGGTGACAGCTCGTCGATGCCTGTCAGCAGCACCGCCTTTCTCTCTACCTTTTGTGTGTCTGCCATCACTGCACCTGCTGCATCGCATTGATCCGTTGCGCGTGCTCCAAGGATTCGCGGAGCACATCCAGTGGCCTGGCCATCATCTGTTCGGGGTCAACCTTCCAGAACCAGGCCAGGTCATAGGCGGCGGCGATCAGGTCGCCGATGGCTGCGACGCCGCACTCATGAAAAAACTCGCGACGGCCCAGCTCAGGGCGTTGAGGTCAGCCAGGTCCAACTGGTTGACCGACGACGGCGGGATACCGGCGCACACCGCGATGTATTTGGCCGCGACGTCCATGTCCAGGCTCACCTCCTCGCTCTTGTCGATCTTGTAGGGCAGCGCCTTGATCGCCCGGACCTCTTGCACCGTCGGACGGCGCAGGGTCAGTTCGCTCAGGGGCTCGCCGTGGGCCTCAATGGCCACGCGCAGCGTCACGAGATCGGTCATTGCCAGGTCCCCTTGATGCCTTCGAATTTCAGCTCGATGGTGGCGTCGTCGCCCTTCGACACCGGCTCTTCCACCAGGTAGGCGCCAGCCAGCACGTAGACCTTGCCGTTGTTGAATTCGCAAGTGACGGTCATATCAGTGCCGGCGACCAGCTGCTTGAGCGGGAAGTCCGCGGTGTGCAGGGCCGTCACCTTGAAGGACGGGGCGATGTCGGTTTCCTTGTAGAAACCCGGTACGACGGTTTCGCGTTTGGTGAACATCAGTGGCGCTTCGCAGCCGCCATTGATGGTCAGTTGAGCGCCGTCCACTTTGACGTAGCAGGTGCCCGCAATCAGTTGACCCATGGTGTTTCTCCCTTCAAATAAAAAGCCCACGCAAGGTGGGCTGAATGCATGCGACCGAGTGCTACCGTCAGGCGGCGGCGTCGTATTGCAGGCGGAATTGGTTGAGCAGCGCGAACACCCGCAGGCCGTTGATGTAGTCCGGTGGGAACAGCACATTGACCCGACTCGGGTCCTGGCTGTCACGCTCGACAACCAGGTGTTCGGCGAACAGCTCGGCGTTTTCCACGTGGCCTTCCAGTTCGAGCTTGGCGTATTGCGCGATCAGTTCGCCGCGGATGGTGCTCGGGGTCACGATGGGCTGGCCGGCGCCGAAACGGGTGCCGTCGGAGGCCAGTTTGTGGCGACCGTACTTGCTGGTGATCACGCTTTGCAGGCGGCGGACGATGAACGCCGACTGGTGCATGGTTTCGCTGTCCAGGTAGGAGTTGTCAGCCTGGCCGAAGGCATTCTTCTGATACGTGGTGATGGAACGCTGGATGCGTACGTAGCCACCTTCGTAATACGCCGTCGCGATGCCGTAGTTGAGCAGCGACTGGCGCTCGGTCAGGGTGAAACGCTCGCTGGCCGGTGCCGGGTCCAAGCCTGGCAGGCTGCCGCTCTGGGTCGGACGGCTGGCGTCGGCGGAGATGAACACCGCCGTGCGAGCCGCCAAGGCAGCGGCCTGGACCCAGAACGGTTGCGGCACGCCCAGCTCCAGCGCCTGGAGGGTCATGTGCTGGTCGTTGCGCGCCTGTCCGGCGGCGACCAGGGTGCCAATGGTGCCGCGCTTGGCGCTGTAGACATGGCCGAACAACTGCTTGGCCCAGGACCAGCGGCCGGTGTTGTCGTCCATGACCGCTTGCCAGGTGTTGAGGCTCGCCACGTCGGACCAGGGCATAGCGATGAATTCGAAAGGCTCGTCGCCCAGGGCCGCGACGGCAGCGGTCTGGTCCGGCACGCCGGCACCACCGGTCATCGCGGTGATGGCGGTGGTCAGTCCCGCCGGGGTGTCTTCGCCATTGCTCTTGCCCAGGCGATTGAACTGCAGGCTGATGTCGTTGCCACTGTCGCCGGTCCATTTGGCGCTGAGGGTCACGACGCCTTCGGCGGCCGCAGCGGTCACCGGCAGGTCGGCGGCGGCGTTGATTTTCAAGGCCAGCGCAGTGGCGGCCTGGGCCGCCGTGGCACCGTTGACGATGGCGGCCTGGACGCGCACACCGCCGACGTACAGGTTGAGCACACCGCTTTCAGTCGCGGTGCCGGTGAAGGTCAGCACGCCCTTGGCGATGGCGCCTTCGACATGGTGCAGCGGCAGGCACCAGATTTCGCCGAGCGGGTCGGTCTTGCGCCAGGTTTCGTACATCGAGGCTAGCATCGAGCCTTGCCCGCCGATGTTCTTGGCCAGGGCGACGCTGGACACCAGCACCAGTTTGCCGACATCGGCCGGGGCGACATTGTCGTTGACCTGGGCGACGATCAACCGGCGCATGGCCGATGACGCGCTATTGGCGGCCGAGTTGTCCATTTCGGCGTAGAACAGCGGAACACGAATGTCCGCGGGAATGTTGCTGAATCCGATCGCCATTATTTGGCTCCCTGTGGTTTGGCCGCTTTCACGGCTTTGGTAGTGATATCGCCATCGGCCAGACGTCGACGCCACCAGGCGTTGTCCGGCACTTCACGGCCCTCGAGGGGCAACAGATCGCCCGCTTCCGGGTCCGGTACGGCACGGCCCGGGGCCGGCAGCACGGTGATGCGTTTGCTCATGGGGTTACGTCTCCAGAGAAAGTCAGTTCCACGCGCCCGTCGGGGCCGGGACGTTTCAGGTTGGGGTCCGCCGGGTCGATGGCATCGACCCGCACGGTGGCCCCGGTAAAGGACGACAAGCCGTCCAGTTCACGCTCGTGCCAGCTTTCGGCAGGCTGGCTCGCCAGATTGCGGCCCAGCTGGAACTCGGCGAAAAAGCGCAGCCGGTACGACACCCGGCTGCTGTTGGTGGAAACCAGTTCGCTGCCGTCATATTCGACGCCGGTGTACTCAGCGCCCGGCTTGAACCCCACCAGCGCACGCCACAGTTCGGCCCGCAGGTCGTGCAACAGATCCAGCGCTTTTGTCGCGTCAGTGGCGTCGAGCACCAGCACGGCATCGAAGCGATCACGCACCGCTTGCAGCGTGACGTTCTGAGCCGCGTTCTTGCTGGCGATGTCGGCGGTGGGCAATACATAGGCGCAGGGGGTTTGCAGCGGGGTCTCGGCTTGCAGCGTGGCGAGGTCAAAACCTGCGGCCACACGCTGGGCAAGCGTCGGACATTGCTCACGCAATTGCGTGAGGATCGGTGTGATCTTCATGGGGAGACTCCAGTATCTGAAGGTGCGAGCCTCCCCTGTGGGAGCTAGCTCGCGATGGCGGCGTGTCAGTCAGTGCAAATGTTGAATGTCGGGGCGCTATCGCGAGCAAGCTCGCTCCCACAGGGGGATCAGGCCTTGGCATCCAGGCAGGTTGCATCAATCAAGCAGCGATAGCTTTTTTCCCGGTCGCCACTGGCGGTGACCTTGTCGATCGACCAGCGACCGCGCATGAAATCCGGCCAGGAGGGATCCAGCAGGACGATGCCCTCGGCAGACAGCCCCGGGTTACCCGGGCACTCGATCGTCACCTTGAGCGCTTCGCGCAGCATCCGACGTACCTCGCCTTCACCGGCGGCGCGGGCATCGTCGGCGCTCTGGAAGCGCTGGCGCAGGGTCTTGAACGGCGCGATGCCGCTCTCCTCGACCTGCAGCTTGCCCGCTGCCGCATCCCACCAACGGGTCTTGCAGCCTTGGTACTTGGCCCGGGCGCCTTCATCCAGCTTGGCCGAAATGAAGGCGTGGTCGCCTGGGCGGTTGTTGGTCGTCACCGACAGTTTCATGTCGGGCAAAACTTTGCCCGACAACGACTTCGCCTGGCCGCGCCGGGCCAGCACATACAGTTCGTTGACCGGCTTGGCGACGGCGTCATACCGGTGGGCCAGACGCGTGAGGAAACCCATGTCGGTTTCATTGCACTGGTCGATGTGCTCGATCTTGATCAGCGACAGGTCCGGCGCCACTCGCGGGGAAAACCCGTGCCTGGAGGTCAACTGACGAAACAGCGCCCCCAGGGTCGTCGGGCCATGGCTGACGGATCGGCGTTGCTTGAACCCGGTCTGGTCCGCCGCGCTGAACGGCGCTGCCATGGCCACCAGCACGAGTTGCAGGGGAAACAGGAGCGGCGTGCGCCGGGTGATGACGAACTCGCCTTTGTCCACCAGACCCGACTCCAGATAGCCGACCCGCAGGCCAATCTTGCCGCCCAGGCTGGGCAACCCTTCGAGCCCGTCCAGGCTGATGGTGAGGGTCAATTGATCGGACTCGATACCCGCCGCGTCGACATGCACCCACTTGAGCAGGCGTTCGTTGAGCAGCGCGGCGTTCGCACCATAAATTTCCACCGCAGGCGTGAAACCCAATGACATGTCGCCTCCTTAATCCCAGGCCGAAACCGGTGGGGTTGCCACGGGCTTGAGGTCCACTTCCGGCAAGACAACCCATACGCCCGCCGGCAATACCGGGCCCCATTCAGCCAACCCCGGATTGAGCAACCAGAGCGCCTCCTCGACGATATCGTCACAACGCTCCAGCTCGCGGTACAGCAGCAGATTCACCGAATCACCGGCGATACTTCGAACCCTACGCATTGGCGAACTCCATCAATTCAACCACCCAGCCGACCACCATCGCCGTGCCGTCATCGATGATTTCGGTCTGGGTTTCCGTGACCTTGTTGATCTGCCACAGGCCCCAGTTGCGGCCGATGCCATCGACCAACGGCAGGGGGATGCGCTGCGCCTGCAATGCGCGCAGCTCATCGAGACGATCCATGGCGGTCGCGTACATCGACTTGCCCGTGATCGTCAGCCCTTGCAGCCCCTGGCCGATCTGGCTGGACTTGGGTTTGCTGGTGAGAATGTCGATGCTTTTCCAGCCACCCTCCGACGTGTGTACCAGCTGGTGGTACGCAAACTTTCTCGACAGCCCAAAGATGAAACTGCCGAGTGCCATTTGTTGACGCATCACGTACCTCCGTCGGTCAGGGCGGCATCACTGCGCATGGCCAGTGAGCTGGGCATGGTCGTCAAGCCGAATTGGCCCGAGAGCTGCTGCACGACCAGGTTGGCCAACTGACTGGCACTGGCCTGGTCTTGGCCGTTGATGTAGATGTTCGCGGTCATGGTGTTCTGCTGTGTGGTTGTCTGGGTGCTGGCCAGGTCTTTGCTGACCTGGTCTGGAGCAGCGAGCCTGTCGGCGGGGGCGACGAGTTTTTCACCCAGGGACGCGCCTGCATCACTCCCCAACCAGCCGCCCAGCAGTCCGCCAACCAGCCCCCCAATGGCAGTGCCGATCACCGGAACGACACTGCCCAAAGCGGCACCGGCCGCAGACCCCGCAGCCGCGCCTGCCCAGCCGCCACCCGCGGCTCCCAGGCCTGCGCCCATCATCCGTTTGTCGCCGGTCAGCACACCCTCGGCCACATCAGCGACGGCACCGACCACTTTCAATGGGCCGGGCGCCTTGCGCGTCATCGAGCGTAATGAGGCCGTTGGCCCGAGTGAAAAACGCCCTGCGGTCCCCCGCGAGCCTCGCGTACTGACGCGTATCTTCGGTCCTCTCGTGGATTCGGGACGCTGGCTGGCATTGCTTGTATCCAGCTTGTCCCCAGGAGGATTTTTCCTGAAATCCTCGGAGATCACCTCGCCCAGTCGGCCGGGAAGGTGCGGAGCGGCCTTGCCCAACACCCGCTTGGCCACCTGATTGGACATCTCATCCGCTACGGCTTTGAGCAGCGCCCCCACCAGCGGTTTGATCGCCGCCCCCAGCAGCACGATGGCCGCGGTGGCTTTAGGGGAGGACTCAGCCAACTCACTCATGCCATCGGTCAACGAACCCAGCCACTGAAACGAATTATCCGCCACAGGCATCAGGGCGTTTCCCGTGGCCATCGACAAACGCTCGTTGCGGGCGTTGAGGATGTTCAACTGGCCTTGCCGAGTGTTCGACAGCGCCAACGCGTCCTGCCGCACCGAGCCGTCGTTGCCCAATTGCGACGTGGCGTATTGGCCTGGGTCTTTCACCTGCAAGAAGGCGGCGTTCACATCGGGCAGCTTCTGCGCCATGCGCAGCACCGCCTCATCGCCATTGCCGAATAGCGTGGCGGCAAGAGTCGAGCGATTTTCGGCCGGTTGCGCGTTCAAGGCCGCCAGCACCGTCATCACCGTGCCAGGCGCGGTGTCCTTGTCACGCAAACCGCTCGCCACCGCCTTGGGCTCCAGGCCCAGCTGTTTCCAGGCCATTTGCTCGGTGGCAGAGGTCTGGTCAGCCTTGCCCAGGGCCGTCGTGAAACCATCCAGCGCCACGCCGGCTTCAGCTTGTTGGGTACCGGTATTGAGCAACGCCGCCGTCAACGCTGCGGCTTGTGCAGGGGCCAGGCCTGCCGTCGTCGCCGCTGCACCGTCACGCTGCAAGACCGCACCAATCTCAGCCGGTTTCGCACCATTGGGTAGCTTGCCCAACTGGTTGGCGGCATCCGCCAGGTCAAAGGCTTCGGCGCCGTTGAGCTTCATGGAGATGCGCCAGTCGGCCAGCATTTCGGCGGCCTTCATGGCCGGCATCTCGAACGCCGTCGCAGTGACGCCAGCATCCGAGGCAAAACGTGACAGCGCCAACTGTCGGTCAGAGGCATCGAGCACATCGCTACCGATGCCCTTCCCCGCCGCCAGGCTTTGCATCCTCACCACTTCAACCGCCGTGGTGCCCCTGGCCGCCACCAACGGTGCGGTGGCGATCTGCTGGGTTGACTCAGCCACCTGTTGAATCTGGCGCGGCCCGATTTGGGTGGCCTTTTTCAGATCGGCCATGGCCGAATCCATCGCGATTGCGGGCTTGAGCAGCGCCGGTGGTTCGATACCGCCACTCGGCTTGCCCTTTGGCTCACTGGCCGACTCGCCCTTGGCGTCGGCGCCCATCGTTTGGGAGAACAATCGTTGCGCCGACAGCTTCACGGTCAGCGACTCGATTGCCGTGGTCAGCAGGCCGAGCTTGAGCCCGAGTGTTTCCAGCGCCAGATCGAGGCTCGCCAGTTGGTCCCTGGCGAACGCGCCTTGCGCCGACACGCCACTGGTGAGGCTGGTATTACCGAACGCCAACCCACTCTCGTTGAAGGCTGCGTATTTGAGCGAATATCTATCGTCCGCCATTCCGCTCTACTCCTGTTTCACGCCAAGGCGAGCGATCGCGATGTCGTAGCGGCGCAAGGCCTTGCCGGCGTCCCACTCCAGGATTTCCGCCTCACTTACCGAGTAAATGAGCGGCACCACATCGAGGATCACTTCGATGTCGCGCTCCGAAAGAAGTCCGCCGGTTTGTTTAAAAAATCGTCGATGCGCACCTGCAACTGGGTCCAGTCGGGCACGGTCAGCCGATCGAGATCGGGAATCATCAGGCCAGTGCAATGGGCGGTGATGAACTCCGCGCGTTCCTTGGCCGTCTTCAGTTTCTTCATCGCCTTGGTGGCCCGCAGCACCGGCATTTCCAGGGTCAGCGAAGTCATGCTGCGGCCCGCGACGTCGAGCGGTTGCAGCAGCTGTACCTGGTCAGGGTCGGCGGGTGCGCCGGCCACCTGTTCCAGGAAGTGGAACGTCGGACGGGTGGACATTTCATGCACGTACTGCGCAATGCTCACGTAGTCCGGGCGCTTGAGCTGGTCGAGTTCCTTGACCGACAGCCCGGTGGCCAGTTTGGCCAACTCGAAAAACTGATCGTCTTCGTCATCGCCGGCGCGGGCCAGGGCGTCTTTTTGCGCGGCGTAGTACAGCGGCTTGAGGGGGAGTTGCTCGATCTGCGTTTCGTCGTCACCGGCGATCGGCGACAGCAAGACGTGAACGGGAGGCGTCCAGGACATGGAATCGGTTCCTTGATAAATCAGAGGACAACCTGTGGGAGTGAGCTTGCTCGCGATGACGTCGGATCAGTCAGCATCGATGTTGGCTGACACACCGCTATCGCGAGCAAGCTCGCTCCCACAGGGATTGGGTTCAACTGACGGGCGTTCGTTTACGGCAACAACACCGCACGGCGAGCATCGCCGAGGATGTCGACGCCGTTGAGCACGAACTTCTGGGTGCGCACGTCGATGTCGATCACCGGGACGCCGTTTTCCAGGCGGTTGTAGGTGCGGCAGGACAGATCAAGGATGGTCTTGGGCTTCTCGTTCATTTTCAGCGTCGTTTCCTCAAGGGACTTCAACTTGCCGCCCACCGTGTGGTAGGTGAACCAGGTGTTGCCGTCCTGATCCTGGCCGGCTTCACGCACATTCAGCAGAATGTCGTCGCCCACACTCACGCCCAGCGCCAGCATGACTTCCGGACCGAGGCCTTGCAGCGTCAGCTTGGCCGTCAGCGCTTTGCCGGCCTTGGCCATCTCCTCGCCAATGAAACGGCCGCCACGCATCTCTTCCATCTCGAATTCGATCTTCGGCGGGGTGAACTCTTCCACGGTCGCCGACAACGGCAGGCCCTGCAGGGTGGCCGCGATGGCCTGTCTTACGCGGTTGGTAAACATTAGAGAACGTCCTCCAGGAACTGCTCGATGATTTCATCGCGGGCATTGAGTTGATAAATCATGTGTTCGTTCGGCGCGTAGCGGCCGTAGTCGATGACCACGTACCAGGTGCCGTTCTTGTACTTCTCGACGCTGTTCAATTCCGGGTGCAGGTACACGCTGCCGCCCGGGATGGTTTCGTCGGCGACCAGGGTTTGCAGCCAGTCGTTGATGCGCTTGACTTCCTGGTCCATGAACGACTTGGTCAGGTTCTTCGCCATGGCTTTCTGGCCGGCTTTCACCAGCTTGCGGCTGATGGCATCTTCCAGGCCGACGTAGCTGATGAACTTGCCGGTGATGGAACGGTTGCCCAGCAGCGAGAAGCCGCCGAGGATGGTCCGGGCGTAGTAGCTGACGCCGTAGCGGTTGAGCAGATCGCCTTCGGTGGAGGTGTCGAGGATGTTGTATTCGACGGTGCGGGAAACGTCTTCGGCGTAGGTGACCTGGTTGCCCGGGCTCTCCCATTGCTTGACCTTGGCGAGGGCGGCGATGGCCAGGCTCGACGGGGCCAGGAAGACGTTTTTCTTCGCGGCCTTGGAATACACCGCCGGCATGTTGTGCACCACCAGGCAACGGTCGAAACCAAGGTCCGCGCCGCCCAGTTCCTGGCTGTAGGTCACCTGGTCGGCGACCGCGACGTCCTTGCCATCGAGCACCACACGGGCCTTGATGCGCTTGCCGAACGAGGCGAACTCGCTGGCGACGGCCTTGGTGCCGGTGAAGCCTGGCGCGCCGATGATGGTCAGGTCTTCAGCGACCCCACTCAACGCGGCCAAGCCCAACTTGCGCCCGGTCTGCGCCTCGATACCGCCGATCACGTTGTTCTGCGTGTCGGCCAGCGTGGCGCCCTCTTCGACAATGACCACGTACACCGGCACCTTGACCACTTTGAGGATCTGGTAGACGGCGTGGAACAACGTCCCCGCTTCGGCACCGGTCGGGTCCAACTGGGCCTGAGTGGTGAAGCTGTTGATGCGGAACGGGGTGTTTTTCGGAATCAGCGGGTTGGCATTCGGCGCGGTGCCGACCAGCCCGATGACGTTGTCACCCAGGCCACCCATGGCCTCGGGAGATTCAGTGGCATTGACGGTAATGCCGTTGTGCTCGAAGTTCAAAACCTCAGCCATGGTTATTCAGCCTTCTTGGTGGCGGCCTTTTTGGCCGGGGTGGATGCAGAGACCGGTTCACCAGCCTCGGTTTTTTTCAGCTCCAGGCGACCGGCGCTGCGCAAGGCATTGGCCTCGACGTCGAGCAGGTCGAGTTCCTGGCCGGCGGTCGACCAGTGACCACCGCCGATGGGGAATGGGAGGAGCACGGTGTAGGTTTGGCGTGGTGCCATTTAGGTTTCTCCAGATATGAAAAAGCCCCTTGAGGAAGGGGCTGTCGGATGTTGTCAGTTGTTTTGGCGGAAAAGAAAACGCCCCGTAGTTACGGGGCGGTTACTGGGATTGCTCGGCTAGCCAAGACGGTGCGAGCGGACGATGCTCCTTCAGCGGGAACTCCCCGGCCTCAGGCCAATTACGTAGAATCCGGCGATACGCTTGCAGCTCAGCGTATTGCTCAACCGAAAGCGTGGTTTCGGTCCCATCTTCCAGCTCATCTCGATGACGCGTTACCATCCCATCAGTAAGTGAAAGCTGCCTATTCCGCCATGCACGCTCAACGAGCGATAGCTCTGCTAGCGTCGGCAATGACGGGTCTTGCAATTGTGGAAAACCATCAGGCCCCCTGCCGATGATCTTCCCCCCCTGTCGCGGCTCAAAGAGCGCCGCATGATCCTCATCAGATATCTCAATGCCCCCGTTATCAATTAGCTCGAAGGCAAATCGACCGTCTTCTTCAATCCATTTTGCGTACATAGTCGCCTCAGTAGCCGATGGCTAGCCAGTTGTAACCACCCACAGTGACAGCAGAGTTATTGCCAGCCACATTAGTGATGTAGCCCGTAAAACCTGTACGGGTCGGTATCCCGGATTGACAAACGGATGGATTCGTCGCGGAAGTAGCCCCGGAATAGATCGCCCCTACGTACATACAGGCTGTAGGGAATGCGACAGGAAACGTTACCGGCACTGTTCCTGTCGCGACATCCGTTGAAGCGTGTCCGATTTTGAATATCCAGCCGCTTGGTAATACCTGATTGGCGGTATTTCCAAAAATTGCGGCAAATGCATTGGAGAACTTCAACGCAGCGGTACCGCCGACCAATCGCCACTCGCCGGTTAGTCTGGTCAATATCGCAAAATCACCCTGTCCCAAAACAAGTGCTATTGCGCTTCCGCTCGAATTAGTAATCTGCTCGCCATTCGAAGCCAGCAGCGTGACAGCACCTGCCCCGCCACTCAGAACCATGATCATGGCTCCTGGCCCTACTGGCGCGGTGGGCGGCAAAGTAACGTTGATCGCCGTCGACGCTGACGCAGTAACGATGCCGCCAGCGCTTGAATTCCCCAGAACGGTGTTGGCGCTGACCGAGGTGAGGCTCGACCACTCGACCCCCATTCTCTTCACAAACTCAGTAGTTGCCAGCAACTTACTGCTATCGAATTGCGCCGGGGTGTCACCAAACACCTTGGAAAACTGCAACTGTGCAGATCCTTCCGCCCACCAGGCAGTCACACCATTACTGCTCAACACCAAGGTGGTACCCGGCTGCAATGCAATACTGTTGGGCTGATTGAAGTTCCCGGCGTTGATTAGATCAGCCCCCACACAGGCCACGGTGACAATGCCGCCGCCAATGTTCCGGAAGTGGATCGAACCACCCGATGGTAGGGCGTTGGCCGTCGGCAAGGTAAGCGTGAACGTCCCGATCACCGAAACTAGAGTGCCGACCGCTGCTGCTGTCAATGTGGTGGCCGACGTCAAGCTGGTAAAGCCGCGATAGTTACCGCTGGCACGCATAACGTATTCAGTCGTCGCGATCGACTTCGTGTTGTCGAATAGCGGCGGCGTATTTGCCGTCGGATTAACCAGCACCGGCGAATTGAGCGGCGCAAATCCTTGAGTGATGTTCTGAAACGTCAACGCCGTAGTGCCCAGTACAATCGTACCGTCGGTAATCAACTGCCAGATCGTGTTGGCAAGCGTCGCGCCCTCCTCCACCGAGACAATCAACCCCGAAGTCACGTCGACGCTCGCATCGGCATCCTTTGCCCGAACCCAAGCGCCGTTCGCAACCACGTAGATACCGTTGTCTTTCGCCAAGGTCTGGGACTTGACCAGGACCCGATTCCCAGCGATCACCGCAACACCATCGATGGCTTGCGCGCCACTCAAGGCAATGTTGGCCGTTGTCGCCACCCGCACCGACTGCTTCCTGTCGAGTTTGGCGAGTTCGTCGGCCACATAGCCGGCCACCCAGGCCCGCGTCGCCTTGACCACCGTGTCGTCGATCAGCAACGTCACCAGCTCGGCATTGCTGGTCTCGAAAATCGACCGAATGTAGAACTCTTTGCCCGAACCAGACGTCGCCAACACCGGTTTGAACGACTCTGGATATTTGACGATCGCATAGAGGATGCCGGTATCGGTCCAGATCCCGGCCTCACGCACATACCAGCCGCCCACATCGGACGGGATGGTGACCTCGGCCAGCAGCCAGCTCGGGTTGGCTTCATCCTGGAACAGCGCATTGAGCGGCCCACGCCAGACTTCGCGCTTGAGTGCCGTCGCCGTTGCGGCCGGGTTGTATTCCGCGCCGCCGCCGTCACCAACGGAAATCTGCGACAGCTTGATCGGTGTGCCCGCCGCCTTGCAGGCGGTTTCGTAGGCGATCCCCGCATCGGTGAGCAGGGTGTAGTAGTCGGCCATTTAGGACCCCTGTGGATAAATAGTGGAGGTTTCGACGCTGTAGAGCCCGGCGGCCATGAAGGCCTGGCCCGAGGCTTCGAGCCCTTCGATGACAACCGGATAAACCGTGGTCAGTTCGCCGCACAGCGTCGCGGCGCCGATGACATGCCTGCCTAAGGCCCTCAAGCCGACAGACACCGTCAAGGTGTCGCGTTCGCTCTTGGCACCGGCCAGGCGACGGTCGAGACGGGCATCGATAGCTTCGCTGTAGGGCTGCTCGGTAAACGCCCTGACGGAAAAACTGTAGGGCGGGCCCGGTGGCGTTTGCTCATACCAGGCGCGCACTTCAGGCATCAGCTGCAAACCCTTGGCGGCATTTTCCAGCGCCTTTCGCGTCCCGGCCTGCCGCGCGGTGGGCCAGGCGAGCTCAACGGTCAGGCGCTTTTCAACTGCGGGCGCCGCGGAACTCCATTCACTGACCCCGCGGTCTGCTGCGAGATATGGCAGGAACGCCAAGGGCGTGGCCGCCGGGTTCATCAGCTCGGGAAACGGCGGATCGATGCGTTCGAGCAGCCGGGCGAAACCGAGATCCAGCGCCCGTTCCAGTGGCGAACTGTTGATCGGCAGCAGGCTCAGGCGTGGTGTGTCGTCACTCATAACGTGTCCACCTCGACCTCGACGCCTGTGCAATACGGGGCTTGAAAAGCCGTCGTCACGATCGGCTGGAGCGGTTCGAGAATCTGGAGCTGAACCGCGCCGGCACTGTGCAGCGTGTAGTCGATCCAGCTCGGGTCCACTCGACCTTCCAATCGATGACACGCCTCAGCGTATTCCCGCAATTGCTGTTCGGCGGCAACCTGGGTCAAGCCCGAATCCGGGCCGGCATTGATCTTCGCCACGACGCGGATTTTGTAGGGTTTGATCTGCGCGCCCTGGACAATAACGAGGTCCGTTTCCGGTCGCACATCAGGCCGAGCGAAATGCTGGCGAACACCGTCGAGCAGCGTTTCGGATGGCGTCCCATCACCCTCACGGGACAACACCGTGACCGTGACCTGGCCCGGCGCCGTCCGGCGTGCGTTACCGTCCTTGACCTGCGCCGCACGACCGTCCGGGTCGAAGGTGTAGGTGACTGTCACCACACCGGCCGAGGCGCTTTCCACCTTCACGACGGGCCGCTCCCCCAAGGTAAAAATCTCCCGCCGATACTGCATGCGCGAGCCGGCTGCCGGGGCGTGGGGCGCCAGGTAATAACGCAACCGAGCGTCATCGTCGCTCTCGTAGACCGGGGGGATGGGCGGGAAGGCCGCCGGGTCGCCCGGGTCTAGCAACTGCCGCTCCAAGCCCATGTCCGCAAGGCGGGCATCGAGGTTGGTTCCGGTGGCCCACCACGCCAGCATCTGCTTGATGCGAGCGTTGTATTTGCGTTCGTGGGTTTGCAGCCGGACACAGAACGCCTCCAGGGCCAGGGTCAGCAGTTCGCTTTCGTTTTCGAGGCTGTCCACCAGCTTCGCCGCGCTGGCGGGAGAGCGTGCGGCGACGTACTCGACCACGAAGGTCTTGAACTCCGCGAGCAAATCCTCGAACGCGTCGACGGTGACGATGGCCGGTTCGGCCAATTGGTTCTGGCCGGGTATCAACATGCTCATGTCACCACCTCGAAAGTCTGTTTACGGTTTTTCCAGGTGCCAGCGAAACGCAGCAGCAATCCGGCACCCTGCCGACTGGCGACAATGACCTGCGGCTCGAAATCATCGATGCCGTTGTCCGGGTTGTAGAACGCTTGGGCCGCGTGGCTCTGGGCGAGGATCAGCAGGTCGTCGCCGAGGTTCTGCCCCAGCAACTGCGTGAGTGCACAGCCATACAACGGACGCTTCTGGCGAGTGCCCAACGGCGTGGTCAATACACGGGTGGCGCGCTGCACGAACTGCAGCCAGTCGTCGACCGTGGCGCCGGTATTTCGATCGATTCCAATCATGAGGAAATCTCTTATGCGGTACTGATGACGCGCCCCTGGTGATCCACCACCGGGCCGCTCAGGTGCACACCGGAAGCGTCGAGCCGAATGCCGACGGCGCCGACTTGCAATTCGATGGCCTCGGCTGTCATCGCCAACCGCGACGGGCCGATGCTCAGTTGGAGGGCTTCACGGGAACCGCTGAACGCCGCCGGGCCGTTTTGCCAGTGCAGGACATGGCTGGCGTGGTCGTAGCCGTTTTCCGTACCGTCCTGATAGAGACGACGCGTCAGCGAGGCCTGGGTCGAGACGGGCGGGAACTGACCGCCGTTGAGGCCGAACAACGCCACCGCCTGCCCGCCGCTCTCGCCGCCGCCATGGTTCAGCAACAGGCATTGCTCGCCCACGGACGGAATCCGCGACTCGCTCTGGGCGCCGGCGCTCGGGTTGAAAAAGCGGATCGCCGGTGTCAGCAACCCACCATGGCTGACCTTGCAGGTGTTGCTGGCCGCATCGACTTCCTGGCAAACGCCGATGCGGCAGAAACTCTCCGCACGTCGATGCAGGTCTTCCAGCTCGGTTTCCATCTGTGCCAGACGCTCGATGATCGGCCCCAGATGCATCCGTAACAGCCCATCGAACATGGCTCAGCCCTCGAGTGCGGTGTATTGATCCGGGTCGTCGATGTTCGACACTTCCCAGGTACGGGCAAATTTCGGAATGCCCAACGGGTCCTCCAGCAGCGTCGGGCCGAGGTACAGGGTTTGGTTGAAGGAAAGGGTCCAGGCGCTGTACACCCGCGCTTCGTGGATGAACGTGGATGCGAGGCCATCGATCTCCGTGGGCAGATCGCATTGATCACCCGACAGGCCCCAGCGGTTATCCACGACCAGGTGTTTCAATTCACCGGCCAGATCACAGGCCTCCCAGCCTGGAACGGCCATGACCACTTGCAGGGAAACCGTCAGGACATGGGCGATACGCCCGTCATTGGCGCGGTTGCCTGACGCATCGCGTTCAATGGCAATCAGCACCCAGGGTTGGTCGTCGGTGCCATCGAACTCCTGAGGGCTGCCGACTTTCAAAGCGGGATAAATGGCGCGCAGCGTCTGGGCAATGGCCGAGAACAACTGCGACGGTTTTTCGATAAGGGCAGGCATTGATCGCCTCCTTGTGTATGGATCAGCGATGTGGGTTCACGGCTGGTCGGGCGGCAGGTCCCGCGGTGGCACTTCGCATACGCCGATCCGCTTGGCGACCCAGCGCTCGTAAAGACCGATCGCCACATCGGCACCGGCCATGGCGGTCAGGCAACCCAGGGCGCAGGCGCTCCAGATCGACATGCCGAGGGCATACAACAGCATGGTTGCCGAAACCCCGCAGACCACGCAGGCACCGGAGCGCAGCACCACGCGGCGCAGCAACGGCCAGCCACGGGCGCCCTCCTTGTCAGCGCGCCACATCTCGCCGGACACCCCGCCCACCAGGGCGAGCACGATGACCAGCCAGATCGGCATGTCCAGCAACGCTTGTTGCTCGTTTGTCATGTCTCGTTTCCTGGGGAGTAAGGGTTTGAAGTTAAGGGGCCCAATCGCGCTTATCGAGTGATGAGCATGTCGATGCTGGTCGCGTCGCAGGAGTTGTTGGCCTTCCGGTCGATGACCAGATAAAGCGAAGACGTCGGCGTAACCGCTACGCTACTCAACATAAACGTAGTGCTGCCGCCGTTTGCCAGGCTTCCGGACTGGAGCACGGTGTCGCCCAGGTTGAGCGACCAGCCAATCCCATCCCCGCAGGCGTTATGCAGGTCGTTGACCCGCCCCAGCACGTTGATGTTGCCGGTGACAGGACTGGCCCAGCGGAAGATGCTCTGGCTGTTGGTGCCGGGATGTGTAGCTACGTCGCCCTGCTTGAATACGAAACTGGTGCCTGAACCCGTGAAGGTGAAATTTGCGTTGGGAATGGAAATCCAGGCTCCCGTAGCATCGTCCCGCCAGCAGGTGGTTGGCTGGCCATTGCATGTCCCCGCCTTGAACGTAGGAAAGAGCGTGTAGTTAGCCGAGACATTCACCCCCGATTTGTTTTGCATGAGTGACCATGGCGAACCGGCCGGTGCGGCTTCGATCATCAGGTACATGTCCCGGGCCAAGTTCCACGACATGGCCGTATCAGCCCAAGTGTTCAGGGATACGAAGGACGACAGAAACGCAGTCGCCAGTAGGATTCTTTTGAGTAATTTAATTTTTCTTACCTCGATGGATGTCATTGAGTACGGAGTGCAGGGTCTATTCCGCACGCTGTTCGCTCGCCGGCGTTCACTCGAGGCTCAACGGCCTTCACATGATTCAACGTCCCACACCGGGAACATTTGATCTGGAGTTCGGTGTTCTCGCCCACGCGGGCCAGAAGTCGTTTGCAGTGACCGCATCTGAAATCCTTCAGCATTGAAAGCCCTCCATTGGCGGCGGTGATGTGGTTGAACGCACCTCACGGTGCAGGCATTCCAAAAAGCCCGGTTGCCCAGGCTTTTCAGTAATGCGCTTGATCTTTCGGCGCGACTGGCGCGGTACGGATCCATTCAAATTGTTCCTCCGGCCGCGGTCCCTGCCCGCCGGATAACTGCTTCTGGTGCTTTACGCTGCACACCCGGGTCAGTTGCCAACCCTCTGAACCGTTAAGGCCGGTTCATCGCTGCCTGTTGGAGGAACTAAAGAGCTTCGTTGCCAGCCACTTTGTCGAGCGGCTTGGACACAGAATATGCATGGATGCATATACAGTCAATGCGTGAATGCATTTATTTATGCATTAAGAATGCGTAAACGCATGGAACCCTTGCAAATACGGGGTTGAAGGTTTTCGGGAGACGAAAAAAAACCCGCACGGCGGCGGGTTTTATCTGACAGCGGAGGGGTTAACGGGCGTACATGCCCCACCAGAAGACGTGACCGAGGATGACGATTTGCTCGTCCTGCATTTCCTGGAACGTGTAGTCCTCATCCGGATGTTCGTCGCGATTGAAGCTGCGCAGGCGGATGCCGGTGGGCAGGCGATAAAGCTGCTTCACCCGCAGTTGGCCGTTGTGATTGATGGCGTAGAGGTCACCGTCGACGATGTCGCCGATCCCGCATTTGCCTGCGTTCACCCCGACCGTGGCACCGTCGCGCAGCACCGGCAACATGCTGTTGCCGCGCACCGTCACGCACTTGGCCTGGTCGAACTGCACGCCGTTATGGCGCAGGCTGCGCTTGCCGAAGCGCAGGCTTGAGCGCTCGCTTTCCTCGATGACGAATCTTCCTGATCCAGCAGCCAATTCAACCTCGCGCAGAAAAGGGACCGACACTTCGTCTTCTTCGACGGGTGTTTCGTCGTCCCACAGGCTTATGTCCTTGAGTTCGGAATGCGGCTCATCGCGGCGAGCATTGCCGGCGGGCACAACGTCCGCGCGCCCGCGCAACTGGTCGGTGCTCACGGCAAAATATTCGGCGATCTTCGAGATGTGTTTATCCGAAGGATCGACGATCTTGCCGCTGAGGATCCGCGAGAGAGTGGACTGAGGCACGCCGGTACGCCGGTGAAGCTCCGTGGGGGAGATCCCGTGCTGATCGAGCAATGCTCTTAATACGGTAGAAACGTTGCGTTTTTGCATAACGCGCATAATGCTTGTTCTTTTCGCAGAAGACAAATGCTGTTTTGCATAAATAGGCAATGCAGGCCTTTTGAATTCATTGTGGCGAGGGAGCTTGCTCCCGCTTGGGTGCGAAGCGCCCACAAAAAGGGTCTGCTGCGCAGCCCAGCGGGAGCAAGCTCCCTCGCCACGGAATCGCCCTACACTCCCTTAGGAAAAGGCTCCGCCCCCGTCCTTCAAATGTGCGACACCAGGCTACATCGCCTTGCGCCTCTGCCTACAACTGCGCCAGAATCCGCCGGCTTGTCCACCTTGGATCCCATCGGTACTTTGGTCTCGTCACTGCCCATCAGTGATCGGGTTTAGTCGCTCGGTATTCCAAGGTGCTCATTGCTCCATTCAGTCAGGTACTTCTATTCCTGCACTTGATGGTAGCTGTGCGCAGGGCGCCTTCGGGCGCGCCGGTTTCTTGGATCCCCGGTCGACTAACCTGCGTACAGCTGCCGCCCCTCGTTTAGTCGCGAGTGAGTGGTGGCTCAACTTCAAGGATCCATAGAATGCCGAAGAACACTCCAAATCCCCCAGACGATCACGTCTCCCGCAACACCAAGAAACTCGATGACGCGGCCACCCGCGCCCTGGACTATTACCTCAAGCCGAAAGCCGACAAAGAAACCTGCGACACACCCGATACCCTTTTCATCATCGCCCCCGACATCGACGCCGAATGCCTGCTCGCCAACCTCAGCGAAACCCTGGCCTCGGCCAATGCGATGGTCAGTGATCTGGCGTTCGACCTGGAGGGCTCACGACGACATATCGCGTTGGGGGTCCAGCAGATGATTGAGCTGGGCCAATTGCTGGCGAATCGGGCGTTGGATGTGGTTGAAGTGAGGTAGGCCTTTTAAGAGAAACCCGAGTAATCACTGTGGGAGCGAGCTTGCTCGCGATAGCGGTAGTCCAGTTACCACCCAGTTGTATTGGCAGCCTTCATCGCGAGCAAGCTCGCTCCCACAGTTGGATCGGGGTACAACCGGAGAAACAGGTCGGCTATCAGGCCGCCTTCGCGAGCAAGCCCGCTCCCACAGGGGAAACGCGGTCCCACCAAGAATCAGGTCGGCTGTCAGGCCGCCTTCGCGAGCAAGCCCGCTCCCACAGGGGAGACGCGGTCCCACCAAGAACCAGGTCGGCTATCAGGCCGCCTCGCGGTGGACGTTGATCTCGGCGCCCCATTAACCACGCTGGCTGAACGAAGGTATTGCGCAGTGGGCAACCCGGCATGGATGCCGGGTTAGCCGCGCTGGGCCATGGATGGCCCTTCGCGGCGGCCCACGGAACAATGCCTTCGTTCAGGCATGCCGAGCCTAGGCGAGGCACCGAGTGGTGGGGCAAAAGCGCTTTGCTTACTTTCGCGCTCTTCGAAAGTGAGCCGCCGTAAGGGCGGAACCATAAGTAGCCGTTACCGCAGCAACGGATATGCACACAATCCCAAACGCTGGGTAGCACCAGACCGCCCATGTTAACCTTGCGCCCATCGCGGAAAAGCCGGGCCAATGCCCCTCCTTTTGCCCCACACCTTTCAACGAGCTTCCCTGACACCCATGAATACAGCCGTGAACGACCTGTCCTCCCACACGCCCATGATGCAGCAATACTGGCGCCTGAAGAACCAGCACCCCGACCAGCTGATGTTCTACCGCATGGGCGACTTCTACGAGATCTTCTACGAGGACGCGAAGAAGGCCGCCAAACTGTTGGACATCACCCTGACGGCGCGTGGGCAATCGGCGGGCATGGCGATTCCGATGTGTGGGATTCCTTACCACGCGGCGGAAGGTTACCTGGCGAAGCTGGTCAAGCTCGGCGAATCCGTTGTGATCTGCGAGCAAGTCGGCGACCCGGCCACCAGCAAGGGCCCCGTGGAACGCCAAGTCGTGCGGATCATCACCCCGGGTACGGTCAGTGACGAGGCCTTGCTGGATGAACGCCGGGACAACCTGATCGCCGCGGTGCTGGGGGATGAACGCCTGTTCGGCCTGGCGGTGCTGGACATCACCAGCGGCAATTTCTCGGTGCTGGAAATCAAGGGCTGGGAAAACCTGCTGGCGGAGCTGGAACGGGTCAATCCGGTAGAACTGTTGATCCCGGACGACTGGCCCAAAGACCTGCCGGCAGAAAAACGCCGTGGCGTGCGTCGTCGGGCGCCGTGGGATTTCGAGCGTGATTCGGCGCTGAAAAGTCTCTGCCAGCAGTTTTCCACCCAGGACCTCAAGGGCTTCGGCTGCGAAAACCTGACCCTGGCCATCGGCGCAGCCGGTTGCCTGCTGGCCTACGCCAAGGAAACCCAGCGCACCGCCCTGCCCCACTTGCGCAGCCTGCGTCACGAACGCCTGGATGACACCGTGGTGCTGGACGGCGCGAGCCGCCGCAACCTGGAACTGGACACCAACCTGGCCGGCGGGCGCGACAACACGTTGCAATCGGTGGTCGATCGCTGCCAGACCGCCATGGGTAGCCGCCTGCTGACCCGCTGGTTGAATCGGCCGCTGCGGGACCTGACTGTGCTGCTGGCGCGTCAATCCTCCATTACCTGCCTGCTGGATCGCTATCGCTTCGAGCAGTTGCAACCGCAGCTCAAGGAAATCGGTGACATCGAGCGAATCCTCGCCCGTATCGGCCTGCGCAACGCCCGTCCCCGTGACCTGGCGCGCCTGCGCGATGCCCTCGGCGCCTTGCCCGAACTGCAAGTGGCGATGACCGACCTCGAAGCGCCGCACCTGCAACAACTGGCGCGCACCACCAGCACCTACCCGGAACTGGCCGCGCTGCTGGAAAAAGCCATTATCGACAACCCACCGGCGGTGATCCGCGACGGTGGCGTACTGAAAACCGGCTACGACGCCGAACTCGACGAGTTGCAAGCGCTGAGCGAAAACGCCGGTCAGTTCCTGATCGACCTCGAAGCCCGGGAAAAAGCCCGCACCGGCCTGGCTAACCTCAAGGTCGGCTACAACCGCATCCACGGCTACTTCATCGAGCTGCCGAGCAAGCAGGCCGAGCAAGCCCCCGCCGATTATGTTCGCCGCCAGACCCTCAAGGGCGCCGAGCGCTTCATCACCCCGGAACTCAAGGCGTTCGAAGACAAGGCGCTGTCCGCCAAGAGCCGCGCCCTGGCCCGGGAAAAGATGCTCTATGAAGCACTGCTCGAGGACCTGATCAGCCAACTGCCGCCGTTGCAGGACACCGCCGGTGCCTTGGCGGAACTGGATGTGCTGAGCAACCTGGCCGAACGCGCGCTGAACCTGGACCTGAATTGCCCGCGCTTCGTCAGCGAGCCGTGCATGCGCATCAGCCAGGGTCGTCACCCGGTGGTCGAGCAAGTGCTGACCACGCCGTTCGTGGCCAACGACCTGAGCCTGGACGACAACACCCGCATGCTGGTGATCACCGGTCCGAACATGGGCGGTAAATCCACCTACATGCGCCAGACCGCGTTGATCGTGCTGCTGGCCCACATCGGTAGTTTCGTCCCGGCGGCCAGTTGCGAATTGTCCCTGGTGGACCGGATTTTCACCCGGATCGGTTCCAGCGACGACCTGGCCGGTGGGCGTTCGACCTTCATGGTAGAGATGAGCGAAACCGCGAATATCCTGCACAACGCCACCGAACGCAGCCTGGTGCTGATGGACGAAGTCGGACGTGGCACCAGTACCTTTGACGGCTTGTCCCTGGCCTGGGCAGCAGCCGAACGCCTCGCGCACCTGCGGGCCTACACGTTGTTCGCCACTCACTACTTCGAACTCACCGTATTGCCGGAAAGCCAGCCGCTGGTGGCCAACGTGCACCTCAACGCCACCGAGCACAACGAGCGTATCGTGTTCCTGCACCATGTGCTGCCCGGCCCGGCCAGCCAGAGCTACGGCCTGGCAGTGGCACAATTGGCCGGCGTGCCGAGCGAAGTGATCAGCCGTGCCCGTGAGCACCTGAGCCGCCTGGAAACCACCAGCCTGCCCCACGAAGCGCCACGCCCGACCAAGGGCAAACCGGCCGCACCGCAGCAAAGCGATCTGTTCGCCAGCCTGCCACATCCGGTGCTCGACGAGCTGGCCAAACTCGATCTGGACGACCTGACCCCACGCCGGGCGCTCGATTTACTCTATACATTGAAGACACGGATCTAACGCACAGGCTTTCAAGCTGTTAGAATCTCGCGCGGTTTGGGATGCTGCGGGCTTTTAGCCTGGTTCGCAGACTATCGCTCCCAAACCTTGCGAGCCCACCGTGAAGGGTCTTCGCTGCCGCCGCCTGAGGAGAGAATTAGAAATGACCTTCGTCGTCACCGACAACTGCATCAAGTGCAAGTACACCGATTGTGTAGAAGTCTGTCCGGTGGACTGCTTCTACGAAGGCCCGAACTTCCTGGTCATTCACCCGGACGAGTGCATCGACTGCGCCCTGTGTGAACCGGAATGCCCGGCGAACGCCATCTTTTCGGAAGACGAAGTGCCGGCCGGCATGGAGAACTTCATCGAGCTGAACGCCGAACTGGCGGACATCTGGCCGAACATCACCGAGAAGAAAGACGCTCTGCCCGACGCCGAAGAGTGGGATGGCAAGACTGGCAAGATCGCAGACCTGGAACGCTGATTACCCATCGTTCGCTGAAAAGGCCCCTTGCGGGCCTTTTTGCTTTTCCGGATTCAAGAAATCGCAGGCAAAAAAAAGGGGCGGTTTGACCCGCCCACATTTTTTCCCTAATCCCTTTAATCCTATTCATCGTCCTGATGAATCGCGTCCTGCGATGTCCTTCCTTCCCATCATCCTTGACGGGTGTGTCTGTCCGTCGACACAGGACTGATATTAGTATTTTCCCAGGCGAGTGCAACGCGGCTGATACAGGTGGCTTGTTCTGTCACGCCACATTCACAAAATAAAAGTCCTTATAAATCATATAAGTACAGAAAAATCACGACACTTATAGCTGTCTGTCCCGCCAATGAGAAACCGATCGCTTACGCAACACTAGGCAAAGGCTTACAAGTCGAACCTACAAATAGAGCGGCCCTGGAAAAACATCCCTTCGGAAACGGAAAAGCCCCGAACCAGTCGGGGCTTTTCTTGCTGCGCCGCACTCGGGTTATTGAAACAGCGACTCACTCGACAGGCCATTCTTCTCCAGGATCTCCCGGAGACGCTTGAGGCCTTCCACCTGGATCTGCCTGACCCGTTCACGGGTCAAACCAATCTCCAGGCCTACATCTTCAAGGGTGCTGCTTTCATGCCCCCGCAAGCCGAAGCGGCGGATCACCACTTCCCGTTGCTTGTCGGTCAGCTCCGAAAGCCACTGGTCGATGCTCTGGGACAGGTCATCGTCCTGCAACAGCTCGCATGGATCGGTAGGTCGATCATCGGTGAGGGTGTCCAGCAAGGTTTTATCCGAGTCCGGCCCCAGGGAAACGTCCACCGAGGAGACCCGCTCGTTGAGCCCAAGCATGCGCTTGACCTCACCCACCGGTTTTTCCAGCAGGTTGGCGATTTCCTCGGGTGACGGTTCATGGTCGAGTTTCTGGGTCAACTCGCGGGCGGCCCGCAGGTAGACGTTCAGTTCCTTGACCACATGAATCGGCAACCGGATCGTCCGGGTCTGATTCATGATCGCCCGTTCGATGGTCTGGCGGATCCACCAGGTCGCGTAGGTCGAGAAGCGGAAGCCGCGCTCGGGATCGAATTTCTCGACGGCGCGAATCAGGCCCAGGTTGCCCTCTTCGATCAGGTCCAGCAGCGAAAGCCCACGATTGACGTAGCGTCGGGCGATTTTCACCACCAGGCGCAAGTTGCTTTCGATCATGCGTTTTCGACCGGCCGGGTCGCCACTTTGCGACAGCCGCGCAAAATGAACTTCTTCCTCGGGGGAGAGCAGTGGCGAGAAACCGATTTCATTGAGGTACAACTGGGTAGCGTCGAGCGCCCGCGTGTAATCGATGTACTTATGTTGTTTAAGTGAAGCGGAGTGTCTGGATTTGGCACGAACGGAAGGTGGAGTCGCCCCTTCATCATTCGACATCGAATCCATAGCGATGCCGGTCTCCATAAGGAGAACCTCATCGTCGATGTCAAACTCCGGCACTTCTTTACTGAGAGCCATTGTTATAGTCCTTTGGTGAGTTCGACCTCAAGCTCAAGCGACGCCTTTATCCTTGGCAACGCTGGAGCCTGTTCCCTCTACGTGACGGAACAGGCTGACAATCAAATCAACGACGTGGCAGGAATTGCAGCGGATCGACTGGTTTACCTTGTCGGCGAATCTCAAAGTGCAGTTTCACCCGGTCCGTTCCCGTTGATCCCATTTCGGCAATTGTCTGTCCGACCTTGACCTGCTGCCCCTCCCGAACCAACAGCCTGCGGTTGTGACCGTAGGCACTGACGTAGGTATCGCTGTGTTTGATGATCACGAGTTCGCCGTAGCCCCTCAAACCACTCCCGGCGTACACAACCGTGCCATCAGACGCGGCTAAAACAGGCTGTCCCAAATCCCCGGCGATATCAATTCCTTTATTCAAACTACCGTTTGAAGAGAATTTTCCAATGAGAACGCCATTAGAAGGCCATCCCCAGCCAGTCGGGGCGGGACCCGCAGGAGGCATCGGAGCAGGGGCTGGTTTGCTCGCGACGGACGGTATTACCGCTGTCCCAGACCCCGCCGGCCGGCGAATGACCGTGGTTTTGCTCGACGACGAAGCCGTCGAACCGGACTGTGTCACCACTGCGGTAGGCGTTGAACCGCTACGGCCATCGAAGCGAATCGTCTGACCGGGGTGAATCGTATAAGGCGCAGGAATGTTGTTGCGTGCCGCGAGGGCCTTGTAGTCCCAGCCGTAGCGAAAAGCGATGGAAAACAGCGTATCGCCGCGACGGACTACATATTGGCCGGTCGTTACCGTAGGACGTTGAGGTGTTGCGCTGTTGCGATCGACAACCCGGACATTGCTCGACGGCGTACTGGAACAACCGACCAGCAAAGTGCTCAAGACAAGGCCAGTCACCAGGCGCTGAAAGCTCGTGATACCCATACGCTGCGCAATGACTGTGAGACTCACCCGCCGCTCCCTTTGTGGTGGCTGAAAAATTGGAGGCTGCCTGTCCAGGCAGCGTTCATACAAATATAGCTGGCAACCACTGCGCCTCTATTAATGAAGCGCAACGCGCCGCCGCACACGTTTGCTCGACGCCATTGGGCTCTGTTCAGCGAATCGGTGCCGCTGTAAGACACAGGCGTGGCCACGGAATTCAGCGCCTGTTTATAAATGCTCAGGCCAACGGTCCATTGAGCAACGGCACGAACCGCACCGCTCCCAGGACGTGTCGCGAAAAACCGTGTTCTTCGCGCACGATCAGCATCAGTTGCTGGACTTCACCGGCGCCCACGGGAATGACCAGCCGTCCACCAGGGGCGAGCTGGTCCAGCAGGGCCTGGGGCACGTCGGTGGCCACCGCGGTCACGATGATGCCGTTGTAGGGCGCCAAGGCCGGCCACCCTTCCCAGCCATCGCCCCAACGAAACACCACGTTGCGCAGGTTCAGCTCCACCAGGCGTTCCTTGGCACGATCCTGCAGCACCTTGATCCGCTCGACGGAAAACACCCGCTCGACCAGCTGCGACAACACCGCCGTCTGGTAACCCGAACCGGTACCGATCTCCAGCACCTTGTCCAGCGGCCCGGCCTCCAGCAGCAACTCGCTCATGCGGGCCACCATGTACGGCTGGGAAATGGTCTGGTTGTGGCCGATGGGCAACGCCGTGTCTTCGTAGGCGCGATGGGCCAGGGCTTCATCGACGAACAGATGGCGCGGTGTGCGGCGAATCACCTCCAACACCTGGGCGTTGGACAGGCCTTCTTCGTAGAGACGCTGGATCAGTCGTTCACGGGTGCGTTGGGAGGTCATGCCAATCCCGCGGCGCATCATATCGTCTTGCTCACGAGCCATCAGCGCAGCCCCTCCAGCCAGCCATCGAGACTTCGAAAGGCGTCATTGAAGGTGCGGTCCAACTGCAACGGCGTGATCGAGACATAACCTTGCATCACTGCATGGAAATCGGTGCCCGGCCCGCCGTCCTCGGCATCCCCGGCGGCGGCGATCCAGTAGCCGGCCTTGCCGCGTGGGTCGACCACGTGCGTGGGCCTGGCAGCGCGGGCGCGGTGGCCCAGGCGCGTGAGCTGGATGCCACGGATATGATCGAGCGGCAGATTCGGGATATTCACGTTCAACACCGTACGTGGCGGCAGGTCCAGCGCACCATGGGCTTCGACCAATTTACGGGCGAAGTAGGCGGCGGTCGGCAAGTTGTCGACCTGGCGTGAAACAAAGGAAAAGGCGAACGACGTGTTTCCCAGGAAGCGACCTTCCAGGGCAGCGGCGACTGTCCCGGAATAAAGCACGTCATCCCCCAGGTTGGCGCCCAGGTTGATGCCCGACACCACCATGTCCGGTGCTCGTTCCAGCAACCCGTTGATACCCAGGTGCACGCAATCGGTCGGGGTGCCGTTGAGGCTGATGAAACCGTTATCCAGATAGCAGGGGTGCAACGGACGGTCGAGCGTCAGCGAGCTGCTGGCGCCGCTTTTGTCCTGGTCCGGAGCGATGACCACGCACTCGGCAAAATCCGCCAGCGCAGCATAAAGCGCGGCAAGACCGGGTGCTGTCACCCCGTCGTCGTTAGAAATCAGAATACGCATGGGCTGTCCGTCTGCCCCACCGGCACCAGATCGACGAGTTCGCGCACCAAGACAGTGGCGAAACATCCGGCCGGCAGGACGAATTCCAATTGCAGAATGTCAGGCTGGGGATAATGCCACGACAGCCCGCCAATGGGCAGTCGCAGGATGCGACGTTCGTGACTCATTCCCGCGTTTATCAACCAGTCCCGCAGATCGGCCTCGCCCTCGGCGATGGCCTGTTCCAACTCAAAGGTCGCGCCGGCGGCAGGCGATGGTCCCTCGCCCCACTGCGGCCCGGTCGGATGCAGATCGAGGATCGCCAGGCGCGGATCGCTGCACTCAGCCTCACCGGCCGGGAAAAAACTGCGGCTGTCGGTGAAAGCCAGCAAGTCGCCGACCTGCGCTTGTTGCCAGGTGCCATCGGCGACCCGCGCCGCCAGCACCCGGTTGAACAGGAAACTGCGGGCGGTGGACAACAGTCGCGAGCGTACATTGCGCTGTTCCGGCAAGGCCTTGCGCGCCGCCCAGGCACGGGCGTCGGCGACATTACCGCCGTCATGGCCGAAGCGCTGGGCGCCGAAATAATTGGGGATACCCTGGCGCATGATCTGTTGCAGCCGCGCCTCGATGGCGGCCACGTCCCCCTTGAACTGGGTCAGGCGCAGGGTGAAGCCATTGGCCGAGTGCGCGCCGCGTTGCAGCTTGCGTCGATGCCGGCCAGTCTTGAGGATCTTCAGCGTGTCGTTCTGTGCCGCCGACAGATCCGGATCGGCCTTGCCCGGCAGTTGGACGCTGAACCACTGGCGGGTCAGGGCCTGGCGATCCTTGAGCCCGGCGTAGCTGACGGTGCGCAACGGCACGCCGGCGGCCTTGGCGATGCGCCGGGCGGCCTCTTCAGTGTTCAGGCCGCGCTTTTCCACCCAGATCCACAAATGCTCGCCATCGCCCGTCAACGGGATATCGAGCACTTCGTCGACCTGGAAATCTTCAGCGGTGGCCTTGAGGACCGCGCTGCCCAGCGATGGGCCATAGGCACGCGGCCCCAACAGTTCCAGTTCGGTCATGGGCGCAGCAACAAGGCAACGGAATGGACGGCAATGCCTTCTTCGCGCCCGACGAAACCAAGCTTCTCGGTGGTGGTGGCTTTCACGTTCACTTGGTCCAACTCAACTTGAAGATCCTCGGCGATCAACTGGCGCATCGCTTCGATGTGCGGAGCCATTTTGGGGGCCTGGGCAACGATGGTGTTATCGACATTGCCGACTTTCCAGCCCTTGGCATGGATCAGCGAGACCACATGGCGCAGCAGCACGCGGCTGTCGGCGCCTTTGAATTGCGGGTCGGTGTCGGGGAAGTGCTTGCCGATGTCACCCAGCGCCGCGGCGCCGAGCAAGGCATCGCTCAAGGCATGCAGCAGGACATCACCGTCAGAATGCGCGAGCAGCCCGAAGCCGTGTGCGATCCGCACGCCGCCCAGAGTAATGAAGTCGCCTTCAGCGAAACGGTGAACATCGTAGCCGTGGCCAATACGCATAAAAAAACGCCCCGATTTTTGTCAGGGCGTGATTCTACCTGCATTAGGCGTTTAGAGCGCGCGCATGATGCTGCAAGTGGTCGTCAATGAAGCTGGCGATGAAGAAGTAGCTGTGGTCGTAGCCCGGTTGCAGGCGCAACTCCAACGGATGGCCGGCGGACTTGGCCGCCTGTTGCAAGGCTTCGGGCTTGAGCTGGTTGGCCAGGAAATCATCGCGATCGCCCTGGTCCACCAGCAATGGCAGCTTCTCCTGCGCCTCGGCAATCAATGCACAGGCATCCCATTCCCGCCATTTCGAGCGGTCCTCTCCCAAGTAACGGGAGAACGCCTTCTGGCCCCAAGGGCAATCCATTGGATTGTTGATCGGCGAAAAAGCCGACACCGAACGGTAAAGCCCCGGGTTGCGCAAGGCGCAGACCAGCGCACCGTGGCCGCCCATGGAGTGGCCGCTGATGCCGCGTTTGTCCGAAGCCGGGAAATGCGCTTCGACCAGCGCCGGCAATTCCTGCACCACGTAGTCATGCATCCGATAGTGCCGCGCCCACGGATCCTGCGTGGCGTTCAGATAAAAGCCCGCCCCCAGGCCGAAGTCCCAGGCATTGTCCGGATCGCCCGGCACGTCGGCACCACGAGGGCTGGTGTCCGGCGCGACGATGATCAGGCCCAGCTCGGCGGCCATGCGCTGGGCGCCGGCCTTTTGCATGAAGTTCTCGTCGGTGCAGGTCAGCCCGGACAACCAATACAGCACCGGCAACTTGCCGCCCTGCTCGGCTTGCGGTGGCAGGTACACGGCAAACACCATGTCACAACCCAGCACGTCGGAACGGTGCCGGTAGCGCTTGTGCCAGCCGCCAAAGCTTTTCTGGCAGGAAATGTTTTCCAGACTCATGACCGACCTCAGAAATGGATAACGGTGCGGATGCTCTTGCCTTCATGCATCAGGTCGAACGCCTTGTTGATATCTTCCAGGCCCATGGTGTGGGTGATGAAGGTATCCAGCGGGATCTCGCCCTTCTCGGCCATTTCCACGTAGCTTGGCAATTCGCTGCGCCCGCGCACGCCGCCAAAGGCCGAACCGCGCCAGACGCGCCCGGTCACCAACTGGAATGGACGGGTAGCGATTTCCTGGCCGGCGCCGGCCACGCCGATGATCACCGACTCGCCCCAGCCCTTGTGGCAGCATTCCAGCGCGGCGCGCATCAACTGGACATTGCCGATGCACTCGAAGGAAAAGTCCACGCCGCCGTCAGTCATGTCGACGATGACTTCCTGGATCGGACGGTCGAAGTCTTTCGGGTTGACGCAATCGGTGGCGCCCAGTTGCTTGGCGATTTCGAACTTGGCCGGGTTGATGTCGATGGCGATGATCCGCGCGGCCTTGGCCTTCACGGCGCCGATCACGGCCGACAGGCCGATGCCGCCCAGGCCGAAGATCGCCACGGTGTCACCCGGCTTGACCTTGGCGGTGTTGAGCACCGCGCCGATGCCAGTGGTGACGCCGCAACCCAGCAGGCAGACTTTTTCCAGCGGCGCTTCTTTTGGAATCTTCGCCACGGAAATTTCCGGCAGCACGGTGTACTCGGAGAACGTCGACGTGCCCATGTAGTGGAAAATCGTCTCGCCCTTGTAGGAAAAACGCGAAGTGCCATCCGGCATCAGGCCTTTGCCCTGGGTGGCGCGAATCGCCTGGCAGAGGTTGGTCTTGCCCGACTTACAGAATTTGCACTGGCCGCACTCCGGCGTGTACAGCGGGATCACATGATCACCCACCGCCACCGAAGTCACGCCTTCGCCGATGGCTTCGACAATGGCACCGCCTTCATGACCCAGGATCGACGGGAAGATCCCTTCCGGGTCGGCGCCCGACAGGGTATAGGCGTCGGTGTGGCAGACACCGGAAGCCACCACGCGCAACAGCACCTCGCCCGCCTTGGGCATGGCGACGTCGACTTCAACGATTTCCAGGGGTTTCTTGGCCTCGAAGGCAACGGCAGCGCGCGACTTGATCATCCGGGTTCTCCAGCAAATAAATACAGGACCGGGAGTGTAATCCTCCGCCGGACAATGAATAATCCAGCCAAAAGCAAAACATTATTGCTGTACAGGGATAATCCTCCATGTCCGATAACCGCTGGGAAGGCATCGACGAATTCGTGGCCGTGGCCGAATGCAGCCAATTCACCGCTGCGGCCGAGCGTCTCGGGGTTTCGTCCTCCCATATCAGTCGACAAATCGTACGGCTCGAAGAGCGTCTACAGACACGTTTGCTGTACCGCAGCACCCGCCGGGTGACCCTGACCGAAGCCGGACAAACTTTTTTGCAGCATTGCCAGCGCCTGCAGGATGGACGCGAAGAAGCACTGCGAGCCGTCGGCGACCTGACCAGTGAACCCAAGGGCATGCTCCGCATGACCTGTGCCGTGGCCTATGGCGAACGGTTTATCGTGCCACTGGTGACGCGGTTCATGGGGCTCTACCCACAGTTGCGGGTCGACGTCGAGCTGAGCAATCGCCCGCTGGACCTGGTGCATGAGAGCCTGGACCTGGCGATTCGCCTGGGTCGCTTGCAGGACTCCCGCCTGGTCGCCACGCGCCTGGCGCCCCGGCGCATGTACGTGTGCGCCTCACCCTCTTACCTGGAACGCTATGGCCGGCCCCACAGCGTGTCGGAACTGAGCCGCCACAATTGCCTGATCGGCAGCTCCGACATCTGGCAACTGGAGCAGAACGGGCGGGAATTTTCCCAACGAGTGCAGGGAAACTGGCGCTGCAACAGTGGGCAAGCGGTGCTCGATGCGGCGTTGCAAGGGGTGGGGTTGTGTCAGTTGCCGGATTATTACGTGCTGGAGCATCTGCACAGTGGTGCGTTGATCTCGCTGTTGGAAGCCCATCAGCCGCCGAATACGGCGGTGTGGGCGTTGTATCCACAGCAGCGGCATCTGTCGCCGAAGGTGCGCAAGTTGGTGGAGTATTTGAAGGAGGGGTTGGCGCAGCGGCCGGAGTATCGGGGATGACAGTGAATTTTATGTTGCCTGAACGATTGCTATCGCGAGCAAGCTCGCTCCCACAGGGGTTTATCGTCGAATGATGGGCACCGGTCCCCATTGTGGGAGCGAGCTTGCTCGCGATGGCGCCGGCCCAGATGCTGAAGATCTAACGAGGGGACAGGTCCCGCTCAATGCCGATTCGCCCACCGCTGGCGCAACCACTCCAAATCTTCCGGCCGGGTGACCTTGATGTTATCCGAACGCCCTTCAATCAACCGAGGCGCCTGCCCTGCCCATTCCATGGCGGATGCTTCGTCGGTAATCACCGCATCCGCCACCAGGCTGTCAGCCAGGGCTCGGTGCAAGGCACCGAGGCGGAACATCTGCGGCGTGTAGGCTTGCCAGATCACGCTGCGATCAACGGTTTCCAGTACGCGGCCATGCTTGTCGACGCGCTTGAGGGTGTCGCGCGCCGGAACGGCCAGCAGACCGCCGACCGGGTCGTTCGCCAACTCGCTGAGCAGTGTGTCCAGGTCGGCCCGAGCCAGGTTGGGCCGGGCAGCGTCGTGCACCAGCACCCAATCGTGGTCGTCGGCGCCCTGCCCGTGCAGATACAGCAAGGCATTGAGCACCGAATCCGAACGTTGCTCGCCACCGTCGACACGCTGGATACGTGTGTCGCTGGCGCAGGCCAGGGTCGGCCAGTAAGGATCATCGTGTGCAAGGCTGACCACCACACCCTTGACGGTGGGATGGTCGAGGAAACAGCCGAGGCTGTGTTCGAGAATTGTACGTCCGCCCAGTTGCAGGTATTGCTTGGGACGGTCGGCGGCCATTCGGGCGCCAACGCCCGCGGCAGGAATCACGGCCCAGAAGGCCGGCAAACGCATACTCATTGGGCCAACTGGTAGAGGGTTTCGCCCTCCTTGACCATGCCCAGTTCATGTCGAGCCCGCTCTTCAACGGTCTCCATGCCTTTTTTCAACTCTGTCACTTCGGCGTCCATCACCCGATTACGCTCCAGCAGCGCCTCGTTTTCGGCGTGTTGGTCGGCAATTTGCTGAGTCAGGTCGGCCACTTGCGCCAAGCTGCCATTGCCCACCCACAGGCGGTACTGCAGGCCGGCCAGCAACAGGAGCAAGACAAGAAACAACCAATTGGGACTGCGCATCGAATATCAGGTATCCAGTGAAAAAAGACCGCCATGCCAAACTTTGAAGCGTCTGATAGCACGAAGCCTGGAAGAACCAGGCTTGTGCTTGATAAGGCATCAGATTAGAGGCAAAACCGCCACCATGGGCGACTTTGCGACCAAACCCGCTGTCTTTTTACCATTTACCGCTTAGCCGCGAAACTCGGCGCGACCGTTGTACTTGGCCTTGCCATTCAATTGCTCTTCGATACGCAGCAGTTGGTTGTACTTGGAAACGCGGTCGGAACGGCACAGCGAACCGGTCTTGATCTGGCCTGCCGCAGTGCCCACGGCCAGGTCGGCAATGGTCGAGTCTTCGGTTTCGCCGGAGCGGTGGGAGATCACGGCGGTATAGCCGGCGGCCTTGGCCATCTGGATGGCTTCCAGGGTTTCGGTCAGGGTGCCGATCTGGTTGAACTTGATCAGGATCGAGTTGGCGATCTTCTTGTCGATGCCTTCTTTCAGGATCTTGGTGTTGGTCACGAACAGGTCGTCACCCACCAGTTGGGTCTTCTCGCCGATCTTGTCGGTGAGGATTTTCCAGCCAGCCCAGTCGGACTCGTCCAGACCGTCTTCGATGGAGATGATCGGATAACGTTCGGTCAGGCCCTTGAGGTAGTCGGCGAAACCTTCAGCGGTGAACACCTGGCCTTCGCCGGACAGGTTGTACTTGCCGTCTTCGAAGAACTCGCTGGCGGCGCAGTCCAGGGCCAGGGTCACGTCGGTACCCAGTTTGTAGCCAGCGTTGGCCACGGCTTCGGAGATCACTTTCAGCGCGTCTTCGTTGGACGCCAGGTTCGGTGCGAAACCGCCTTCGTCGCCAACCGCGGTGCTCAGGCCACGGGCCTTCAGCACGGCCTTGAGGTGATGGAAAATCTCGGTACCCATGCGCAGGCCTTCGGAGAAGGTCTTGGCGCCAACCGGCTGCACCATGAATTCCTGGATGTCGACGTTGTTATCGGCGTGCTCGCCGCCGTTGATGATGTTCATCATCGGCACCGGCATCGAGTAGACACCCGGGGTACCGTTGAGGTTGGCGATGTGCGCGTACAGCGGCAGGTCCTGATCCTGGGCAGCGGCCTTGGCAGCGGCCAGGGACACGGCGAGGATCGCGTTGGCGCCCAGGGTGGCTTTGTTCTCGGTACCGTCGAGCTTGATCATCGCGTGATCGAGGGCTTTCTGGTCGGCAGGGTCCTTGCCCAGCAACAGTTCACGGATCGGACCGTTGATGTTGGCGACGGCTTTGAGCACGCCCTTGCCCAGGTAACGGCTCTTGTCGCCATCACGCAGCTCCAGCGCTTCGCGCGAGCCAGTGGAAGCACCGGACGGCGCGCAAGCGCTGCCGATGATACCGTTGTCGAGAAGCACGTCCGCTTCAACAGTGGGGTTGCCGCGGGAGTCGAGAACTTCACGACCTTTGATGTCGACGATTTTTGCCATTGTTGTAAACACTCCAAAGTTGACTAGAACGTTGCAGAAAACTTGCTCGCGCTCAGCTGCGAAGCAGCCAAGCGCCTGGATGGGAGCGCTTCGCGCTCCAGCGGGAGCAAGCTCCCTCGCCACAAAGAGCAAGGCTTGCCGACGATGAGCCCTGAAGGACACCATCGCAGGCCATGCTCCCACAAGAGCAGTGCGGCCAGCAGGCCAGAGCGATAATCGAGCGGTACTTTACCGGAGAAAACCGCGTTACGCGGTTTCTATCGTCGGAAAACCCTTGACCAGCTCATCCAATGCCTTGAGCTGAGACAGGAAAGGTTCCAGCTTGTTCAAGCGCAAGGCACAAGGGCCGTCGCACTTGGCGTTGTCCGGATCGGGATGGGCTTCGAGGAACAGGCCGGCCAGGGACTGGCTTATGCCCGCCTTGGCCAGATCGGTGACCTGGGCGCGACGACCGCCAGCGGAGTCGGAACGACCACCGGGCATCTGCAAGGCGTGAGTCACGTCGAAGAACACCGGGTACTCGAACTGCTTCATGATGCCGAAGCCGAGCATGTCCACTACGAGGTTGTTATAGCCGAAGCTCGAGCCACGCTCGCAGAGGATCAACTGGTCATTGCCGGCCTCTTCGCACTTGCTCAGGATGTGCTTCATTTCCTGGGGCGCGAGGAACTGGGCTTTCTTGATGTTGATCACCGCACCGGTCTTGGCCATCGCCACCACCAGGTCGGTCTGGCGCGACAGGAAGGCCGGCAACTGGATGATGTCGCAGACCTCGGCGACGACCGCGGCCTGGGCCGGCTCGTGGACGTCGGTGATGATCGGCACGCCAAAGGCTTGCTTGATGTCCTGGAAGATCCGCATGCCTTCTTCCAGGCCCGGGCCACGGTAGGACGTCACGGACGAGCGGTTGGCCTTGTCGAAGCTGGCCTTGAACACGTAAGGGATACCCAGTTTCTGGGTCACCTTCACGTATTCCTCGCAGACCTGCATCGCCATGTCGCGGCTTTCCAGCACGTTCATGCCGCCGAACAGCACCATGGGCTTGTCATTGGCAATTTCGATGTCGCCGACGCGGATGATCTTCTGGGCCATCGTCTTATGCCTTTTTCTGGTGTTGAGCCAAAGCGGCCTTCACGAAACCGCTGAACAGCGGATGACCGTCCCGTGGCGTCGAGGTGAACTCAGGGTGGAACTGGCAGGCGACGAACCACGGATGGTCCGGGGACTCGACCACTTCCACCAGCGCGCCATCACCGGAACGACCGGAGATCTTCAGGCCGGCCTCGATCAGTTGCGGCAGCAGGTTGTTGTTCACTTCGTAGCGATGACGGTGACGCTCGACGATCACATCCTTGGCGTAGCAATCGTGCACCTTGGAGCCGGCTTCGAGCAGGCATTCCTGAGCGCCCAGACGCATGGTGCCGCCCAGGTCCGAGCTTTCGGTGCGCACTTCCACAGCGCCGGTGGCATCTTCCCACTCGGTGATCAGGCCCACGACCGGATGGCCGCTGGCGCGATCGAACTCGGTGGAGTTGGCGTCTTTCCAGCCCAGCACGTTACGGGCGAACTCGATGACCGCCACTTGCATGCCCAGGCAGATCCCCAGGTAAGGCACCTTGTTTTCGCGAGCGTATTGCACGGCGGTGATCTTGCCTTCCACGCCCCGCAGGCCGAAACCGCCCGGCACGAGGATCGCATCGGCGCCTTCGAGCAGGCCGGTGCCCTGGTTCTCGATGTCTTCGGAATCGATGTAGCGCAGGTTGACCTTGGTGCGGTTGCTGATACCGGCGTGACTCATCGCCTCGATCAGCGACTTGTAGGCGTCCAGCAACTCCATGTACTTGCCGACCATGGCGATGGTGACTTCGTGCTCCGGGTTGAGCTTGGCATCGACCACGGCGTCCCATTCGGACAGGTCGGCACCGGCGCACTGCAGGCCGAAGCGCTCGACGACGAAATCGTCCAGGCCCTGGGAGTGCAGGATGCCCGGGATCTTGTAGATGGTGTCGGCGTCTTCCAGGCCGATGACCGCGCGCTCTTCAACGTTGGTGAACTGGGCGATCTTGCGACGCGACGAGATGTCGATCGGGTGATCGGAGCGGCAGATCAGCACGTCCGGCTGCAGGCCGATGGAACGCAGTTCCTTGACCGAGTGCTGGGTCGGCTTGGTCTTGGTTTCGCCAGCAGTGGCGATGTACGGGACCAGGGTCAGGTGCATCAGCATCGCGCGCTTGGCGCCGATTTCGAAACGCAGCTGGCGGATGGCTTCGAGGAACGGCTGGGACTCGATATCGCCCACGGTCCCGCCGATTTCGACCATCGCCACGTCGGCGTCGCCGGCACCCTTGATGATGCGGCGCTTGATTTCGTCGGTGATGTGCGGGATGACCTGGATGGTCGCGCCCAGGTAGTCACCACGACGCTCCTTGCGCAGCACGTGCTCGTAGACACGGCCGGTGGTGAAGTTGTTGTTCTGGGTCATGGTCGTGCGGATGAACCGCTCGTAGTGGCCCAGGTCCAGGTCGGTCTCGGCGCCGTCGTGGGTGACGAACACTTCACCGTGCTGGAACGGGCTCATGGTGCCCGGGTCGACGTTGATGTACGGGTCCAGCTTGAGCATGGTGACCTTAAGTCCCCGCGCCTCCAGGATGGCCGCCAATGAAGCCGAGGCAATGCCTTTCCCCAATGAAGAAACAACACCGCCCGTGACGAATATGTAGCGCGTCATGAAAAACCCTAGAAGTCTGCGTTAAAGCGGTCCGAGCCGCCGGGGAAAGCGAAGGAAGGCCGAAGCCCCCGATCACCTGCATTAATCACAGTGCACCTTTCAAAAAAACCGCCGCGTTGGGACAGACCGGAAGTGAAATCACCGGTACGTTGCTCGCTACACATTTTTTGGAATCGCCCAGCAAAGACTGCTTGGTAATCGGCAACTCCTGCAATTCAGGCGAATCCACAGAAGTTGTATCAAGAAGGGAGCGTAGTCTACCGGAAAGCCCCTTTCAGCTCAAACCCAGATCTTGGTTTCCTGGCGTCCAGATCAATTGCCAACTGCCATCAGCGGGTGTGTCGAGCCCGGCCAGGTTGGCCACCGCCAGCAATTGCTCGCCTTGATAGAGCAGCGGCAATCGGCCGCGAACGAACGCCGGCACGCCCTTTTCATTGAGCAAACGCTTGAGATCACGATGACCACGACTCGCTAACGCCAGCACCTCGCCGCCTTGACGATAGCGCACGCTAACCCGCCCCGCAGGCGGCTGGCCGATAAGCACCACCTGACCGTTGCCCGGCAAGGGCAGCGGCAGCGCCGGATCTGCCCAGTCGACGGGGCCTGGCAGCGAACATAGCCAGTGGTCGGATAACCACCAGACCCGCCCGGCGGCCCGGTGCAGCTCGCCGCCGGCCAGGCGCCAGATGGGCCGGGCATCGTCCGCGGCATCGCGCAACGAGTCCCAGCCCACCCAGTGATCGCTGTCGGGCAGCAGGGTCAGGGGTGCCAGCCAGTGGCTCAACGCGTTGCGCTGACGGGCCGGCGACAACGCCCGCAACGGCGCCAGCACCAGCGATGGCAGCCCAAGCCAGTCGAACGCATCTGGCGTCACGACCTGGGCCAAGTCGATCCGCGCCAAGTCGTCCAGCAAGCCTTGGCCTTCACCCATGTGTGCAGCACTTCGGGCCAGGGTCGCCGAGGCTTGCGGCCAGTGTGCGGCCAGCACTGGAAAAACCCGCTGGCGCAGGTAGTTGCGCGCGTACCGGTGATCATCGTTGGACGGGTCGTCGATCCAGCTCAAGCCCTGTTGCGTCGCATAGGCTTGCAGCTCGGCACGGGACACCTCGAGCAACGGCCGCAGCAGATGCCCCAGACCCAAAGGTCGCTGCCGTGGCATCGCCGCCAAACCCCTCACCCCTGCCCCCCGCAGCAGGCGAAACAACAAGGTTTCGGCCTGGTCATCACGATGCTGGGCGGTGAGCAGCACTTCATTGCCATGGAGGGCCGCCACGAACGCGCCATAACGCGCCTCCCGGGCAGCACGCTCGATACTGGCGCCAGGGCGCACTTGTACATTCACCACGTCCAGCGGTACGCCAAGAGCCGCACAGACCGAACGGCAATGATCCGGCCACGCCTCGGCCACTGCCTGAAGGCCGTGATGCACATGGATAGCACTCAACGCGGGCAGGACGTGGTGTTGCGAAAGGGTCGCGAGCAGGTGCAACAGGACGGTGGAGTCGAGGCCGCCGGAGAAGGCGATGCGCCAGGTGGCGGCGTTGCGCCAGGGGGATAGCTGTGTGAGGAGCCGGGTGGGCAGGTCGATCCTGGGCTGATTCATAGAAACTGGCCTCACACAAATCAAATGTGGGAGCGAGCTTGCTCGCGATTGGCGGTGTATCAGTCAACTTATCTGTTGAATGTTAAACCGTTATCGCGAGCAAGCTCGCTCCCACACAGGGGTACAGCGCTTGGATCAGAGACCGTAGCTCATCAACCGCTCGTAGCGACGGGCCAGCAGCGCGTCGTTGTCGAACTTCTTGAGCATCGACAGCTGGGAACTCAGCTCGGCGCGGATCAGTGCCGCCGCCGCAGCCGGGTCGCGGTGGGCGCCGCCCACGGGCTCGTTGATCACTTTGTCGACGATGCCGAGGCCTTTGAGACGCTCGGCGGTAATGCCCATGGCCTCGGCGGCATCCGGCGCCTTCTCGGCAGTTTTCCACAGGATCGAGGCGCAGCCTTCCGGCGAGATCACCGCATAAGTGGAATATTGCAGCATGTTCAACTGGTCGCAGACACCGATGGCCAACGCACCGCCGGAACCACCCTCGCCAATCACGGTGGCGATGATCGGGGTTTTCAGGCGTGCCATGACGCGCAGGTTCCAGGCAATCGCTTCGCTCTGGTTGCGCTCTTCGGCGTCGATGCCCGGGTAGGCGCCCGGGGTGTCGATGAAGGTCAGGATCGGCATCTTGAAGCGCTCGGCCATCTCCATCAGGCGGCACGCCTTGCGGTAGCCTTCCGGACGCGGCATGCCGAAGTTGCGGCGCACCTTCTCGCGGACTTCGCGGCCTTTCTGGTGACCGATCACCATCACTGGCTGCTCGTCCAGGCGGGCAACGCCGCCGACGATCGCGGCGTCGTCGGAGAAGTGACGGTCGCCATGCAGCTCATCGAACTCGGTAAAGATGTGGTCGATGTAGTCCAGGGTGTAGGGACGACGCGGGTGACGTGCCAGGCGAGCGATCTGCCAGCTGGTGAGCTTGCCGAAGATGTCTTCGGTCAGCGTGCGGCTTTTGTCCTGCAGACGAGAGATTTCATCGCCGATATTCAGCGAATTGTCATTACCGACCAAGCGCAACTCTTCGATCTTGGCTTGCAGGTCGGCGATCGGCTGTTCGAAATCTAGAAAATTCGGGTTCATAGGCGTCCGTCTTGGGTCGACGTCCAAGAGAGCTTGGGCCGGCCGGTTGTCTATTCGCGCCTACCTTAAGGGAGAGGCGCGTTCAGGTCGAGATTAAAAATTCAGGTCGAGATCAGGGGCATTCCGGTTTCAACAGTGGCCCCTGGCCGTCAACGGTATTGGAGGAAGACGTTGTCTTTGCCGAACTGGTCACGCAAGGCTTGAATCAACGCATCCGCCGGATCGATCCGCCAGCCTTCGCCGAACTGCAGCACGGCCTTGGCATCGGGGCGTACGTACTCCATGGTGATCGGGCAGGCACCGCGATGGCGCTTGAACAATTCGCCCAACCAGCGTAGCTGATCGCCCTTGAGGTCCTGGGTCTGCAACTTCAGGCGCAGGCTCTCGGCCAGGTTGGTACGGGCATCTTCCATGCTCATCACCCGCTTGACCCGCAACCGCAGGCCACCGGAGAAGTCATCGTTGCTGACTTCGCCTTCCACCACCACCATCGCGTCGGTCTGCAACAGCGACTGCGCCGAATGGAACGCATCGGCGAAAAGTGACGCCTCGATGCGCCCGGAGCGGTCGTCGAGGGTGATGAAGCCCATCTTGTCGCCCTTTTTGTTCTTCATCACCCGCAGGGCGATGATCATGCCGGCGACCGTCTGGGTGTCGCGCGCCGGCTTGAGGTCAATGATGCGCTGGCGGGCGAAGCGGCGGATCTCGCCTTCGTATTCGTCGATCGGGTGACCGGTGAGGTACAGGCCCAGGGTGTCTTTTTCACCCTTGAGGCGTTCCTTGAGGGTCAGCTCCTTGGCCTTGCGATGGTTGCCGTAGACATCGGCGTCCTCCTCGACGAACAGCCCGCCAAACAGGTCGGCGTGGCCGCTGTCGTGGGTACGGGCGGTCTGTTCGGCGGCCTTGATCGCCTCCTCCATCGCCGCCAGCAACACCGCGCGGTTGCGGTCGATGTTGGCCTGGTAGGCCTTGGGCTCATCCTGGAAGTAAGGCCCGAGCCGGTCCAGGGCGCCACTGCGGATCAAACCGTCAAGGGTGCGCTTGTTGATGCGCTTGAGGTCAACCCGCGCGCAGAAATCGAACAGGTCCTTGAACGGCCCGTCCTGGCGCGCTTCGGTGATGGCTTCCACCGGCCCCTCGCCCACGCCCTTGATCGCGCCGAGGCCATAGATGATGCGGCCTTCGTCGTTCACCGTGAACTTGAACTCCGAAGCGTTCACGTCCGGTGCGTCGAGGCGCAGCTTCATGGTCCGCACTTCTTCGATCAAGGTCACGACCTTGTCGGTGTTGTGCATATCCGCCGACAGTACCGCGGCCATGAATGGCGCCGGGTAATGGGCCTTCAACCATGCCGTCTGGTACGACACCAGGCCATAGGCAGCGGAGTGGGATTTGTTGAAGCCGTAGCCGGCGAATTTTTCCACCAGGTCGAAGATGTTGCCCGCCAGGTCCGCATCGATGCCGTTGTTCGCGCAACCTTCGATGAAACCACCGCGCTGCTTGGCCATTTCCTCGGGCTTTTTCTTACCCATGGCTCGACGCAGCATGTCCGCGCCGCCGAGGGTGTAGCCGGCCATCACCTGGGCAATCTGCATCACCTGTTCCTGGTACAGGATGATGCCGTAGGTCGGGGCCAGCACCGGCTTGAGGCCGTCGTACTGATAATCCGGGTGCGGGTACGCCAGCTCGGCGCGACCGTGCTTACGGTTGATGAAGTCATCCACCATGCCCGATTGCAGGGGCCCCGGACGGAACAGGGCCACCAGTGCGATCAGGTCTTCCAGGCAGTCGGGCTTGAGCTTCTTGATCAGCTCCTTCATGCCCCGGGATTCAAGCTGGAACACCGCCGTGGTTTCAGCTTTTTGCAACAGGCTGTAGGTCGGCTTGTCGTCCAGCGGGATGAAGGCAATGTCCAGCGGCTCTTCGCCGACCTTGGCCCGGTCGCGGTTGATGGTTTTCAACGCCCAGTCGATGATCGTCAGGGTCCGCAGGCCGAGGAAGTCGAACTTCACCAGGCCCGCCGCCTCGACGTCGTCCTTGTCGAACTGGGTTACCAGGCCGTCGCCTTCTTCATCGCAATAGATCGGCGAGAAGTCCGTCAGCTTGGTCGGCGCGATGACCACGCCCCCGGCGTGCTTGCCGACGTTACGCACCACGCCTTCGAGCTTGCGGGCCATCTCCCAGATTTCCGCGGCCTCTTCGTCGACCTTGATGAAGTCCCGCAGGATTTCTTCCTGCTCATAGGCCTTCTCCAGGGTCATGCCGACTTCGAAGGGAATCATCTTCGACAGGCGATCCGCCAGACCGTAGGACTTGCCCTGCACCCGCGCCACGTCACGCACCACCGCCTTGGCGGCCATGGAACCGAAGGTGATGATCTGGCTTACCGCGTTGCGGCCATATTTCTCGGCCACGTAGTCGATGACCCGGTCGCGGCCGTCCATGCAGAAGTCGACGTCGAAGTCGGGCATGGATACCCGTTCCGGGTTGAGGAAACGTTCGAACAGCAGGTCATATTCCAGTGGGTCGAGGTCGGTGATCTTCTGCACGTAGGCCACCAGCGACCCGGCACCCGATCCACGGCCAGGGCCCACCGGCACGCCGTTGCTCTTGGCCCACTGGATGAAGTCCATCACGATCAGGAAGTAACCGGGAAAACCCATCTGGATGATGATATCCAGCTCGAAATTCAACCGATCGACATAGACCTGGCGCTTGGCTTCGTAATCTTCGGTGGTGTCCTTGGGCAACAGGACACGGAGGCGTTCGTCGAGGCCGTCGAAGGAGACTTTGCGGAAATATTCGTCGATGGTCATGCCATCGGGAATCGGGAAGTTGGGCAGGAAGTGCTTGCCCAGCTTCACTTCGATGTTGCAGCGCTTGGCGATCTCGACGGTGTTTTCCAGCGCCTCGGGCAAGTCGCTGAACAACTCGGCCATTTCCTCGGCGCTCTTGAGGTATTGCTGGTCGCTGTAGTTCTTCGACCGACGCGGGTCGTCGAGGGCGCGGCCCTCACCGATGCAGACCCGTGTTTCGTGGGCTTCGAAATCTTCCCGCTTGATGAACCGCACGTCGTTGGTCGCCACCAGCGGCGCGCCGATCCTGTCCGCCAGGGCCACGGCGGCATGCAGGTGCTCTTCGTCATTGGGACGGTTGGTGCGTTGCACCTCGATGTAGAAGCGGTCCGGGAACACCGCCATCCAGTCACGGGCCAGGGTCTCGGCTTCGTCGGGATTGCCACTGAGCAGGGCCAGGCCGATTTCACCTTCCTTGGCTGCCGACAGCATGATCAGCCCTTCGCTGGCCTCGGCCACCCACTCGCGCTCGATGATGATCGAGCCGTTGCGCTGGCCATCGATAAAACCGCGGGAGATCAGCTCGGTGAGGTTGCGATACCCCACGGCGTTCATCGCCAACAGGCTGATACGGCTCAGCGGCGCGTCCGGGTCCTTGTTCGACAACCACAGGTCGGCGCCACAGATCGGCTTGATCCCGGCGCCCATGGCGGCCTTGTAGAACTTGACCAGCGAGCACATGTTGTTCTGGTCGGTAACCGCCACGGCAGGCATGTTCATGCCCACCAGGGTCTTGACCAGGGGCTTGATCCGCACCAGACCGTCGACCAGGGAGTATTCAGTGTGCAGGCGTAGATGAACGAATGAAGCCGGCATAGTGATCCTGCGTTAAGTCATGAAAACAACAAGGCCCGGATTGTACCGGGCCTTGGGTAAAACATCAGCCTGCAACCCATACCGCTCTTTGAAGCGATTGAATCCGTGGCGAGGGAGCTTGCTCCCGCTGGGCTGCGCAGCTGCCCCCTTCTTATGGGCGCTTCGCACCCAAGCGGGAGCAAGCTCCCTCGCCACAATGAGTCAGGCGAATCTCTCGCTTTCGATCAAGCCATCACGGGCTTCATAAGCCAGCCGCACCGGGGCGAACGAGCGCCGGTGGATCGGCGTCGGCCCCAGGCGCGCCAGGGCTTCCAGATGAACGGGGGTCGGGTAGCCCTTGTGGCTGCCGATGCCGTAGCCTGGGTAGATCAATTCGAAAGCCGCCATTTCCCGGTCACGACTGACCTTCGCCAGGATCGAGGCCGCCGCGATGGCCGGCACCTTGCCGTCGCCCTGGATGACCGCTTCGGCGCGCATCGACAGTTTCGGGCAGCGATTGCCATCGATCATCGCCAGCTTCGGCGTGATGTGCAGGCCCTGCACCGCACGCTGCATGGCGAGCATGGTGGCGTGGAGGATATTGAGTTCATCGATCTCTTCGACTTCGGCCCGGGCGATGCACCAGCTCAGGGCTTTCTCGCAGATTTCGTCGTAGAGTTTTTCGCGACGGGCTTCGGTGAGCTTCTTCGAATCATTGAGCCCCAGGATCGGCCGGTTCGGGTCGAGAATCACCGCCGCCGTCACCACCGCGCCGCACAATGGGCCGCGCCCCACTTCATCGACACCGGCCACCAGTTCTTCCACTTCGGCAACCAGGTTGAAGTCCAAGCCCATCTGTAGCTTTACGTTGCTCATGGTTTTGCGCCAATCAGGGTCAGTACCGCGTCAGCCGCCTGGTTGGAGGCATCGCGACGCAGGGTACGGTGAATTTCGTCAAAGCCGCGAGTCTGTTCCTCGCCGCCGTCGATCAAGGGCGAGAGCGTGCTGGCCAGCGCCTCGGCGGTCGCATCGTCCTGCAGCAGCTCCGGCACCAACAGGCGTTGGGCCAGCAGGTTCGGCAAGGACACGTAGGGGCTCTTGACCATGCGCTTGAGAATCCAGAACGTCAGCGGCGCCAGGCGATAGGCGACCACCATCGGGCGTTTGTACAACAACGCCTCAAGGGTAGCAGTGCCGGAGGCAATCAACACCGCATCACAGGCCGCCAACGCGTCGTGGGAACGGCCGTCGAGCAACGTCACCGGCAAATCGCGACCGACCAGCAGGGCTTCCAGCTGGACGCGACGCTGCGGGCTGGCACACGGCAGGACAAAACGCACACCAGGGCGCAGCGCCAGAAGGCGTTCGGCGGCGTCGAAAAAAAGGCCACCCAGGCGACTCACTTCGCCGCCCCGGCTGCCGGGCATCAAGGCCACCAGCGGCCCGTCGGGCAAGCCCAACGCCTGGCGGGCGGCCTCGCGGTCGGCTTCCAGGGGAATGGTATCGGCCAGGGTGTGCCCGACAAACCGCACCGGCACGCCCTTCTCTTCGTAGAACCTGGCCTCGAACGGCAGCAGCGTCAGCATCAGGTCGCAGCCTTCGCGGATCTTCAGCACCCGCTTCTGCCGCCAGGCCCAGACCGACGGGCTGACGTAGTGCACGGTCTTGATCCCGGCCTGACGCAATTTGAGTTCGATAGTGAGGGTGAAATCCGGCGCATCGATGCCGATGAACACATCCGGTTTTTCTTCGATCAGGGTCTGGATCAGTTTCTTGCGCCGTGCCAGCAGCTCGCGCAAGCGACCGAGCACTTCCACCAGCCCCATCACTGACAGGCGTTCCATCGGAAAATAGGAGGTCAGGCCTTCGGCCTGCATCAACGGCCCACCGACCCCGATGAACTCAACCGCGGGGTGCTGCGCCTTGAGCGCTCGCATCAGACCCGCGCCCAGAATGTCACCGGAAGCCTCTCCCGCCACCAGTGCAACGCGCACGTTAGCCATGGTCAGCGAGTGATGCCGCGGGTCGAAGACTGGATGGAGTCGCGGAAGATCGCGACTTCCGGGTATTGCGCCGACGCCTCGGCCAGTTCGGCGAGCGCCTGTTCGACGGTCAGGCCCTGGCGGTACACCACCTTGTAGGCGCGACGCAGGGCTGTAATCGCCTCTTCGCTGAAACCACGACGGCGCATGCCTTCGAAGTTCATGCTGCGGGCTTCAGCCGGGTTGCCGAACACCGTGACATAGGCCGGGACGTCCTTGCCGATGGCGGTGCCCATGCCAGAGAAGCTGTGGGCGCCGATATGGCAATACTGGTGCACCAGGGTGAACCCGGACAGGATCGCCCAATCGTCCACGTGTACATGGCCGGCCAACGCGGTGTTGTTGACCAGGATGCAGTGGTTGCCAATCACGCTGTCATGGCCGATGTGTGCGTAAGCCATGATCAGGTTGTGGTCGCCCAGGGTCGTTTCGGAACGATCCTGGACGGTGCCACGGTGAATCGTCACGCCTTCGCGGATCACGTTGTGATCGCCGATGACCAGACGGGTTTCTTCACCTTTGTACTTGAGATCGGGCGTGTCCTCGCCTACCGAAGAAAACTGGTAGATGCGGTTGTGCCGACCAATCCGGGTCGGCCCCTTGAGAATTACGTGGGGACCGATCACCGTACCCTCGCCGATTTCCACACCTGCGCCGACAATCGACCACGGGCCGACCTCGACATCGGCGGCCAGGACGGCCGTCGGATCGATGATTGCGCGAGGGTCGATCAAACTCATAGTTTGCGTTCCGCACAGATGATTTCAGCGGAGCAGACTGGCTTGCCGTCGACCGAAGCCTGGCATTCGAATTTCCAGATCTGGCGCTTGCAACTGATGAACTTGGCTTCGAGGATCAACTGGTCGCCCGGGGTGACCGGCTGGCGGAAGCGCAGCTTGTCGGAACCGACGAAGTAATAGAGCGTGCCGTCGGCAGGCTTGACGTCGAGCATTTTGAAACCAAGGATCCCGGCAGCCTGGGCCATCGCCTCGATGATCAGGACGCCCGGCATGATTGGATGCGCGGGGAAGTGACCATTGAAGAACGGCTCGTTGATGCTGACATTCTTATAGGCGCGAATGCGCTTGCCTTCAACGTCCAGGTCCACCACCCGATCCACCAGCAGGAACGGGTAACGGTGAGGCAGGTATTCGCGAATCTCGTTGATGTCCATCATTTCGGGGGGAAGCCTATGTAAAGATTGGGAGCGCACGAGTGACGCGCACTCCGCTAGCAAATCAAGATGCCCTAACGGCTGTGCACACTTGATATGGAAATGGTATCAGCCATCTGATGAAGCATTGCCGCCAGGGGTCACGTCCCCTACACGCTTTTCCACCTGCTTGAGGCGCCGCGCGATGTCGTCGAGCTGGCGGATACGCGCCGCGCTCTTGCGCCATTCGGCTGCCGGTTGCATGGCTGTGCCGGAAGAATAGGCACCCGGCTCGGTAATCGAGTGGGTCACCATGGTCATCCCGGTCAGGAACACGTTGTCACAGATGTCGATATGGCCCACCAGGCCCACGCCACCGGCGAGCATGCAGTGCTTGCCGATCTTGGTGCTGCCGGAGATGCCCACGCAGGCGGCCATGGCGGTGTGGTCACCGACCTGGACGTTGTGGGCGATCTGGATCTGGTTGTCGAGCTTGACGCCATTGCCGATGACCGTGTCGGCCAGGGCACCGCGGTCGATCGCGGTGTTGACGCCGATCTCCACGTCATCGCCAATGGTGACGCCACCGATCTGGGCGATCTTCTGCCAGATGCCTTTCTCGTTGGCAAAACCGAACCCTTCGCCACCCAGCACGGCGCCGGACTGGATTACCACCCGCTTGCCGATGCGCACATCGTGGTACAGGGTGACCCGTGGGGCCAGCCAGCCACCTTCGCCGATCTCGCTGCGTGCGCCAATGACGCAATGGGCACCCAGCGTGACACCCGCACCAATGCGGGCCGCGCTTTCGATGACCACGAACGGACCGACGCTGGCCGTGGGATCGACCACGGCATCCGCCGCGATCACCGCGCTGGGATGAATACCAGCAGCCGACTTGGGCTTGGGATCGAACAGATGGGAAATTCGCGCATACGCCAGGTACGGATCGGGCACGATCAGGGCGTCGCCGGCAAACCCTTCGGCATCGGCAGCCTTGAGCAACAGCGCGGCGGCCCGGCTATCGGCCAGATACTTGCGATACTGAGGATTTGCCAGGAAGCTCAACTGAGCTGGGCCAGCCTCTTGCAAAGTGGCTAGCCCAGTAATTGCCTTCTCCGGGTCGCCACGCAGGGTGGCGCCGAGGAACTCGGCCAACTGGCCAAGCTTGATGGTCGCTGTCATGGATTACTTCAGCTGATTCATGCGCTCGATAACCTGGCGCGTGATGTCGTATTGAGGCTTGACATCGATCACTGCGCCACGCTCGAACACCAGGTCAAAACCACCTTTCTTGATGACTTCTTCCACGGCGCTGTCGAGCTTCGGCTTGAGTTGCTTGAGCATTTCGCGGTCGGCAACGGCTTTCGCTTCGTTCAGCTCCTTGGACTGGAACTGGAAGTCACGGGCCTTTTGCTTGAATTCAAGCTCCAGACGCTCGCGCTCGCCCTGGGCCATCTTGTCGCCACCGGCGACCAGACGATCCTGAATGCCCTTGGCGCTGCTTTCCAGGCCTTTGAGCTTGGTCAGTTGCGGGCCGAATTTTTTCTCCGCATCCACGGCGTACTTCTTCGCCGCGTCGGATTCCAGCAGGGCCATCTGATAATTCAGCACGGCAATCTTCATGTCGGCAAAAGCCGGACCGGCGACCAGTACGGTCGCCAGGAGAACCAATTGAGTCAACTTACGCACGATGCACTCCTACAAAATCCATTGTCGTTGTCATGGGTCAGACGCTTAGAACGTCTGGCCGAGGGAGAATTGGAACACTTGGGTTTCAGCGTCATCCGGCTTCTTGATCGGCATCGCCAGTGCGAAACTCAAAGGACCCAGCGCGGTGACCCAGGTCACGCCCACACCGACGGAACTGGCCAGGTTGCTCAGGCTGATGTCGTTGCACTTTGTGTCGGACTTGGTGCCGTTGGCGTTGGTGGTGTCACTGCAACTTGAATCGAAAACGTTACCCACGTCCCAGAATACCGAGGTACGCAGGGAGCGTTGATCTTTGACGAACGGCATTGGGAACAGCACCTCAAGGCCACCCTGGATAAGGACATTGCCACCGAACGGCAGTGGATCCTGGTCCGGGTCTCTAATGGTGCCCGGGTTATTGCCCTGACTCGGCGTACTGCGCGGGCCCAGGGTACTGTCCTTGAAGCCACGTACCGAGTTGAAACCACCGGCGTAGTAGTTCTCGTAGAACGGCAGGCCATCGGTCGAGCCGTAGCCGTCACCATAGCCCAGCTCGGTGTGCAGGCGCATGGTGTAGTTGTCAGACAGCGGCTGGAACAACTGGCCACGGTAGTCGAGCTTGAAGAACGACAGGTCACTGCCAGGGGTGGTGGTTTCGAACACCAGGCTCTGGGAATGGCCACGGGTCGCCAGCACGCCCTTGTTCAGGGTCGACTCGGACCAGCCGGCGGACGCCTTGAAGTTCAGGTAGCTGTCGCCTTCCTTGTTAACGAAGTCGAAGATCTCGTCGACGGTGTAGCGACCGGTGTTGATCTTGTCCTGCTGGGCGGTGAGGCCGAAGGTCAGGCGCGAGGTCTCGCTGATCGGGTAGCCGATGTTGGCGCCGACACCGTAGCTGTCCACCGCATAGCTGGAGATGTCAGAGTCCAGCTCGTCGTAGTCGGTGGTGCGGTAGAAGGCGTTGTAGCCCAGGCTCACGCCGTCAGCGGTCCAGTAGGGGTCCACGAAACCGAAGTTATAGCGGGTCTGGTATTCGCTACGGGTCAAGCCGATGCTGACCTTGTTACCGGTACCCAGGAAGTTGTTCTGGGTGATCGAGCCACCGAGGATCAGGCCGGCGCTCTGGGCAAAACCGACGCTGGCGG
>NZ_JACNDD010000259.1:0-4289 GCF_017351395.1 Pseudomonas sp. FW305-28 | reverse complement strand
GCTCGCTCCCACAGATTCTGTCTTCGGAAATAAAAAGATCGCAGTTCCGGGCCATCTCAATTGAAATGGTCCGGAACTGCGATCTCTCCAAATTCGGTGGTGTATTTACCGGCGGCGCGGTTGGCGGCGGCGTTGCTCGTCATCGGTGCGGATCGGTACCGGTTGCATTGGCGGTTCGATCAGGCCAAGCGCGACACCCAAGTCGTGAAGCCAGTTCTGGATTTTCTCTTTCATCGTGGTGCCCCCTCAGGGTGGTGCGAGCGGCAGATTTCTGTGGCCCCTTCGCACTGATAATAGTCCGATGTTCTACGCAATGCTCGTCTCAGTTTGCAATGATCTGTTACTGAATTGATCCAAATCCACCTCCCGGAGTTCAAGCCGATTGCGCCGTGAGCATTGGCCCCCGCGGCCAGGCCTGTTGTTGCAACTCGATCCAGGCGTTCAGGTTGGCTCCGACCATGCCTTTGCGCCACATCAGCCAGGTGGTGGCGCTGGCGAACGGCTCGGCCAGCGAATGCACCATTACCCGCTCGCGGCCCGGCAGGCTGGCCAGCATCGACTCGGACATCAACGCCACCCCGGACCCGGCGATCACACACGCCAGCATCCCCTGGTAAGACTCGATTTCCATCGCCCGGCCCATGGTCGCGTGATCATGGGCAAACCAGGCCTCTAATCGCATCCGGTACGAGCAACCACGCCGGAACGTGAACACCGCGCGGCCCTGCACATCCAGGGCACTGCGTACCGGCGGGTGATCGGCCTCGGTAATCAGCACCAACCGCTCGTCGCACAACGGCACGCCATCCAGCCCCGCCAGCTCCAGCGGGCCGTCCACCAGTGCCGCGTCGAGCCGGTTGGTGAGCAGGCCTTCAAGCAGCTCGCCACTGGGCCCCGATTGCACTTGCAGGTTCACCGCCGGATACGCCCGGTGATAAGCCGCCAGCAGGTCCGGCAAATGCGTCGCCGCCGTGCTGTACATCGTGCCCAGCAGGAAGTCCCCGGCCGGCTGCCCGCCCTGCACGGCGGCATGGGCCTCGTCATGCAAGGCGAACAGCTTGGCCGCATAGTCCAGCAGGACTTTTCCTGCCGGCGACAACTGCAAACGCTGACGCTCCCGCAGGAAAAGGTCCACACCCAGTTGCTCTTCAAGCTGCTTGAGCCGGGTCGACAGGTTCGACGGCACCCGGTGCAGGCGCTCGGCGGCCCGGGTGATGGAACCTTCCTCGGCCACGGCCTGGAAAATCCGCAGTTGGCTGAACTCCATGACCTTCTCCAAAAAAGAACAAGTTACTCACTATTATTCATTTTTAATGAAAGTCAATCAGTCCTAGCCTGACGGTCATTCGCCCCGAAACCGGAGAACGACCATGTCACCTCTAATTCGCCTGCTCGGCAGTTTCATCGCGCTGATGATGGCCATGGGCATTGGCCGCTTCGCCCTGACGCCCCAGTTACCTCATTTGATCGGCGAGGGTCAGGTCGACTTGACCGCCGCCGGTCTGATTGCCGCCGCCAATTACCTGGGATACTTCCTTGGCGCGCTGGACGCCATGTTCGCCCGTCGTCCGGAACAGGTGCGGCGGCGGTTGCTCGGCGGTCTGTGGCTGTGCGTGCTGCTGACCCTGGCGTCGTTCTGGGCCTGGGGCTTCTGGCCGCACCTGGCGCTGCGTTTCGGCACCGGCGTGGCGAGCGCCTGGGTGATGGTGATGATCACCGCCCTGAGCCAACCCTTGGCTACGGCGGTGGGACGGCCACGGCTCGGTGCCTTGGTGTTTGCCGGGCCGGGCCTGGGGATTTTCCTGACGGGCCTGCTCGCCCTCGGCTCGAACCTGCTGGGCCAGACCTCCGCCACCCTGTGGCTGGTGTATGCCGGCGTCGCCTTGGCGATGTTGCTGGTGATCTTGCCGATCCTGCCGCAGCCGGCAGCCGCAGCACCTGTCGCAGGGCCGACCGCCCCTTCGCCGAACGCCGGCATCGCACGATTGGGCGTGGTGTACGCCCTGTACGGCGTGGGCTACATCATTCCGGCGACATTCCTGTCGCAAATGGCCTCGGCGCAGTTCCACGGTCAATGGCTGGCCGATCTGTTCTGGCCCTGCTTCGGCTTGGCCGCCGCCAGCGGCGTATTGCTGGTCAGCCGGCGGCGGCCGAACCCGAACACCACCGGCCGCTGGTTGATCGGTACGCTCTGGCTGCAAGCCGCCGGGGTATTTGCCTGCCTGCTGGGCAGCGGGCCGGGGCTGGCCCTGGGGGTGATCCTGTGTGGCACGCCGTTCCTGGCCTGCATGCAACTGGTGATGCTGCGCTCCCGGGAACTGGCGCCCCACGCCACCCAGCGCAACGCTGGCCTGTTGACCGCCTGTTTTGCCGTGGGCCAACTCAGCGGGCCACTGCTGGCGGCGCTGAGCAGCCATTTCAGTGGCGGCCTGCAACCGGCGCTGATCATTGCCGGCAGCGGCCTGGTGCTGGCCGGTGGCTTGTTGCTGCGGCCCGCCAGCCGGGGCGCGGCGAGCCCTTGCGCCCAGAGCGCCCTGCGTTGATCAGGCCTGGCCGGCCGGGCTGAACGCCTTGCTCGACTGCGTGGCCGGCTCGCGTCGCGCCAAGGCGAAATACAACACCCCGCCGAGGAAGCAACCGGTGAACCAGGCAAAGTTGGCCATCGGTTGCAGCACGGGGGTGAAGGTGATCGCCACCCCCATCAGCGTCGCCGGAATCAACGCCTTGACCGCCGTCCAGTTGATGCCGCCGCTGTAGTAATAGCGCCCGCTGGGCCCGTCATTGAACAACGCATCGACGTCGATCTGCTGCTTCTTGATCAGGTAGTAATCCACCAGCAGGATCCCGAACAACGGGCCGATGAACGCCGCCAGCACGTCCAGGGTGTAGTGGATCACTTCGGGGTTGTTGAACAGGTTCCACGGCGTGATGAAAATCGAGGCCACCGCCGCGATCATGCCGCCGGCGCGCCAACTGATCTTGCTGGGGGCGACGTTGGCGAAGTCGAAGGCCGGCGAGACGAAGTTGGCGACAATGTTGATGCCGATGGTGGCGGTCACGAAGGCAAAGGCCCCCAGCAAGACCGCCACGTCGTTGTCGATGCGCGCCACGGTGGCAATCGGGTCGTGGAGCATTTCACCGAACACCGGCAAGGTCCCGGAAACAATCACCACGGTGACCAGGGAGAACGCCAGGAAATTCACCGGCAGCCCCCAGAAATTACCCCGGCGCACGTCAGACATGCTTCGGCAGTAACGGCTGAAATCGCCGAAATTCAGGGTCGGGCCGGAAAAGTACGACACCACCAGGGCCGTCGCCACGATCACTTGGCCGAACGCCTGCCAGCCGGACAAGGACTTTTCTGCCAGGGTGAAGCTGATGTTGCTCCAACCGGCCTTCCACACGATCCAGCCGGCCAACAGGAACATCACGGCGTACACCACCGGCCCGGCCCAATCGATGAAACGACGGATCGATTCCATGCCGGTCCAGAACACCAGCGCCTGGACAAACCACAGGCTGAGGAAACCGAACCAACCCAGGTAGGACAAACCGGCAAAATGCGGCGTCGCGTAAACCTCCATTGAAGGAAAAAACCGCAGCACCACGATGATCAGCGCGCTGGACGCCAGGTACGTCTGAATGCCGTACCAGGCCACGGCGATCAAACCGCGAATGACCGCAGGAATATTCGCCCCGAACACCCCGAACGCCAGCCGACAGATCACCGGGTACGGCACCGCCGCCTGTTGGCTCGGCTTGGCGACCAGGTTGGCGATCAACTGCACGATGCAGATCCCGCCGAGCAAGGCGATAAGCACCTGCCAACTCGCCAGACCCAAGGCGAACAGACTGGCGGCGAAGACATAACCGCCCACACTGTGCACATCACTCATCCAGAACGCGAAGATGTTGTACCAATTCCATTTCTGCGGCAGCGGGCCCAGGTCCTCGTTATAGAGGCGGGGGCTGTAGCCGTTGGGCAATTGCTCGGACATTGCGGGGCTCCTTTGAGTACCGCCGTGCCCCCGTAGCGACCTGCTCACCATACTGCGCACGGGAGCCGGCATGGTTTGTATACGCGTTGCTACGCAGAATGCGTGCCATAGGCGCAGGATGTGAGACAAACCGGGGTGTGTGGCGCAGAGGAACGCCGCGCAGGAACAGGCATACGCCCACGAACAGGGCGCGAGTGCATGCTAAAGGTGCAGGATTTTGTATACAGCGAAGGTCAACCTGTGGCGAGGGAGCTTGCTCCCGCTGGGGCGCGAAGCGGCCCCTTCGAACAT
>NZ_JACNDD010000258.1:0-4384 GCF_017351395.1 Pseudomonas sp. FW305-28 | reverse complement strand
TTGTTATGTGTCGCCCCGGGCACCAGCAGCAGGCGCTTGGGTTCCCGGGCGGCGTTGAACAATTGCTCACTGAAGCGTGGCGGCACGTAGCGGTCGGCGGCGCCATGGACAATCAGCAGCGGCATGTTGATCTCGCCGATCTTGTCGATGGAGTCGAACTTCTGCGACAGCAACCAGCGCACCGGCAGGGATGTATTCGCCATCGAGGTGGCGACATCGCCCAGGGAGGTGAACGTGGATTCGATCACCAGGCCGCGGACCTGGGCTTTGCCATCTTTCGCTGCCTGCTGACCGAGCTGCGCAGCGAGATCCACCGCGACGGCGCCGCCCAGGGAATGACCATAGATCAGCCGCAGGCTCGGGTCTGGTTGAAGCGCTGCGAGACGTTCCCAGGCGATGCGCGCATCTTCATAGACACTTGCTTCCGATGGCAGATCTCCCTGGCTTTTGCCAAAGCCCCGGTAGTCGATGGCCAGCACCGAATAGCCCAGCGCCCGCAACTGCTGGATACGAAACAACTGGCCGGTCAAATTCCAGCGCACACCATGCAAATACAGGATGGCCGGCGCGTTCTTGCGTTCGGCCGGCCACCACCAGCCGTGGATGTTTTCCCCGGCCGTGAAGCTTTTTGGCTTGAGGTCGAACTCCTGCACGCTGCTGGGCAGCCCACTGAACCAGCTCGCCGTCCCCGGCTCGATGCGAAAGACCAGTTCCCGCTCCTTATGCTGCAACACAGCACAGCCCACCGGCAGGCCGACCATCAATGCGCCCATGCACAGCCAGGCCAACCAGCGGCGTTTCAGGCCAGAAAGTAAGAGTGAAGACATCGATGCCATTCGCTACTGAAACCAAAGATGCCTTGTAGCAGATTCTCCGAAAACGGCGCAGGGATTTGTGACGGTCATTCGTCTGAAGCGCGCTTTTCGGCGCTGGAAAATCCCCAAACCCTGAGCCTTGTTCCCTATGCCTTCAGGGGAGGACACCCTCCCCACAATCAAGCCTCCATGGCAGAGGGGGCATTACGCATCCTCGAGCTGAACCAGCTCGAACGTCCGCTCAATGGTGCCATACCCCACCTTCGGCACCCCCGCCAGGCGCTGATGCAGCACCTGGGTCAACGAGCAGCCAGGAGCCAGGTAGGTGTCGCCGAAATCCCCATCCAGTTGCACTGGATGAACAATCACTTCCAGCAAACCATGGTCCGGTGCTGTGGCGTGCTGCAAGTCGGTTGGCGTGCAGACATAGTCGGCCGTGGCGCCGGATAAACGACGCAGGCGGCGGTTGAGTAAGGTCTTGAAGATGCGTTTGGGTATATTCAGGTTGGCTCCCAGGTTGCGCGCCAGGCGAATGGGCACATCTTGCCGCGCGGCGAAGCGCGCCACCAATGCTCCGATGGGCCAGATGTTATGTACGTGCTGATGGGAGTCGAGGTGGCTTGGGCGCACTCCGTGGTCCAGGCAACGTTGCCATTGCGCCTGCAGTTCGTCCTGTATTGCGGCGAGGTCCTTCGAGCCCAGATGCAGGCAATAGCGTGACAGGCTGAAGCTGAACTGGCCGTCCGCATCGCAAAACGCCGGGCGCGACTTTATGGCCTGGCTCAGCGGCTGCCCATGGCTGAGATTGAAATGCAGCCCGATGCGCCCTTTGAGCCGGGGCAGTCGGGCCAGTACACACGCCTGTTCGAAGCCCGGCGTATTGGCCATGATGGTGGCGGAACTGATCAGCCCTGCTTCGAAGGCTCGAACGATTGTCGCGTTTTCGCTGAAGCACAACCCGAAGTCGTCAGCGTTGATGATCACTTGGCGGGGCATGTGAGATCTCCTGTTCCTTGGGGATAGAGGGTGAATCTGTCGCCGTGGTTTTTTGGGGCGGGTGTTTGGGAAGCCAGGGTTTAAGACTTTTCCAGAGTCGCAAGGCGAGCCCGAGAAGCAGGCCATCGGGTTGCCAGGAATAAAAACTCCAACGCCAGTGCTCCAGTTGTCCGGTCATGCGTTCGTGCAATTGATGGCTGGAGTTATCGAGACTGACCCGTGACGCATCGATCCATCGCCAGTTTTCGTCCAGCCCCCAGCGAATCCACTCTTCGAGCAATACCCGGCCGCTGCCCAGGTCGGCGTGCTGCGGCAGGAACGCCAGGTTGTAGTCATACAATCGGCCTTGGTCCAGCAGGCCGAGGCGATAACTGATGCATTCACCGTTCAGCTCCAGCATCACCACCCGCACCTGGCCTTGGGCGGCGAGGGCGGTGAAGGCATGGTTCATCCATTGCCGGCGCCTGGGGTCGGCGAAAATGCCGACACCTTCCTCACCCTTCCAACTGGCGGCCTCGACGTCGGCCAGGGCTCGCAACAGCTGTCCGATGCTGATGGCGTCCGGCGTCACTCGGCGGATTTCGGCACCGCAAGCGGCGATCCGTTTGCGCGCCCGCCGCAGCTTGTAGCGTGGATCGCCAGAGACTTCCCGATGATCACTGTCGCTGATCAAGTGCACCGGAACCCGGCAACTGAGCCGCCGCTCCCCGGTGGAACTCAGTGCCATCCAGGCGCTCAGGACGCTTTGCTCGCCGACCGGCTCCACCACTTCATTGAGTTGCAACATCGCGTGGGGCACCTGCTGACGGATCTGCATCAGCGCCTGGCCCATGCCTTCGGCATCCAGGCGCACCAGCAGGGCGATGCGGTCGGCCAAGGGGTAACCCAAGTGATGCAACACCCGGAACCGCAGTCCGCCGATACGCTCACGTCCCGAAACCAGGGGCAGGCATAGCGACAGATTCTGGTCCTGCCAGCCCAATAACACATGCAATTGCTGATCAGGCAACAGGGCAAATTCCGCCGCTTGCAGCCAGGCCAGGGTGTTGAACGGTGTTGCGTCGGCCACCTGGGTTCGCAGCTGTTCATAAGCTGATACAGGAAAGTCCTCCGCGCCCAGGGAGCGACACCATTGGAACCGGATGGTCATGTACGTCAGGCCGCCGCAGTGGATGGAACCGGCTTGGCCGGTTTACGGAAAGAGTCCAGGACCGAGCCGGTGTAGAACGTGTCACGGAAGAACCGCCAGCGGCCGAACAAGCAATGCATATGGGTGATCTGGCCGCGCTCCTGATAGTCCATGCGCAGGTGCAACTTGACGGCTGGAATGTTGCTCAGCTCGAAGACGTCGACCACTTTGTTGCAACCTTGCTCGGCCATGGCTTTCCACAGATCCAGCTGCATATCCACCGATAGCTGGGTCCCCCAGTAAGTGCGGTACAACTCACCGCCGAACTCGAAGAACTCGCCCGGTTTGACCGGGAACCAGCAGCGAAAGAAATGGCGGTCGAAATAGTCCCGTGTACTGCCCCAGATGAAAGCGACAGTGTCGCCCTTGTCGTTCAGGTACATGAGCCCGGTGTGGCCTTCGGCAGCCAGTTCGCGCATGGTCTCGATGCGGTCGCCAAAGTACGTGGCGAAGGCATCGGCATTGCTGGTGGTGATGCGTTCACGGCGCAACGGCGTATAGGGCCTGAGGTTATTGGGCGGTATCGGGCTGACCAGATCGCGCTCCATCCACACCAGTTGTTCGTGGAAGTACACGTAGTGTCTGCACAGCTGATTTAGAACAGTGCGCAGCCCTTTTTTCCGAATGCGATCACGCAATTTTTGCAGAACGTTCATGGTGCCTCCTGGCGAGGGGCGGTTTGGGGAAAGACCCCATCGCGAGCTTGCTCGCGATGGGGGGTTAGAGCGCCATGGACATCAGGCCGGTGCAGTCGATGCAAGCGGCGGGGCCGGTTTACGAAAGGCGTCCAGTGCCGAGCCGCGGTAGAACGTGTCGCGGAAAAACCGCCAGCGACCGAACAGGCGATACACGTGGGTGATCTTGCCGCGTTCCTGGAAGCCCATGCGCAGGTGCATCTTGATCGCCGGGGTGTTTTGCAAATCGCAGACATCGACCATTGTGTTGCAGCCGCTGTCCACCATGATTTTCCACATTTCCAACTGCATGTCCGCCGACATACTGGAACCCCAGTAGGCGCGGATCATCTCCCCACCGAACTGAAAGTACTCACCCGGCTTGATCGGGAAGTTGCAGCGATAGAAATGGCGGTCGAAATAGTCTCGTGTGCTGGCCCAGGCGAAACCCACGGTGTCGCCCTGAGCATCCAGGTACATCAAACCTGTGTAGCCTTCGGCTGCCAGCTCGCGCATGGTTTCGACGCGGTCGCCGAAGTGCCGGGCAAAAGCATCGGCATTGCTGACCGTGATGAACTCCAGGCGCATCGGTGGGTAGGGCTTGAGGTTATGCGGGGGGAGTGGGGTTCGCACATCGTGCTCCAGCCACACCAGTCGGGTGTGGAAAAACACGTAGCGCCTGAACAGCTGTTTGAGAACGGCGCGCAGGC
>NZ_JACNDD010000257.1:0-4389 GCF_017351395.1 Pseudomonas sp. FW305-28 | reverse complement strand
GGAGCAAGCTCCCTCGCCACGGTGAGTCATCGTTCAAGATTCCTGTCTGACCAAAGCAACAGCTCTATCTCAATGCTTTGCTCTGAAACGCCCGTTCTAGAGCCTTCAGTAGGAAAAATTTCAATGGTGCAAATTGGCCATCAGCGGCTATGCTAGAGATGGATCCAACACATAACAGGTAATGCCGGTTTTACGTCTACTCAGGGAATGGGGGGCTTCCTGACTCAACCGGACAGGCCACGCTGGGGCTTAAATGCGCTATTTGCTGATGTTACTGCTGTGCTTGTCCCCTCTGGCAAGTGCCCTGGAATTCGATGAATTCACCCAAAGCCTACCCTTGGGCCATGCCTTGCAAGTGTTCGAGGACGCGGGCGGCACGGCCACCCTGGATGAGGTCCTGGCCCAGTCCGCAGCGGGTGCGTTCAAGCCCCACGACAAAGCCACGTTGAACGCCGGTTACTCGCGATCAGCCTTCTGGTTGAAAATCGACCTGCACTATCGCCCCGGCAATCCGGACGCCCAGCGCACCTGGCTGCTGGAGCTGGCATACCCGCCGCTGGACCACCTCGACTTGTACCTGCCCGACGCGGCTGGGGCCTATCGGCTGGTTCGCCAGACTGGTGATGCGTTGCCGTTCGCCAGCCGCGAGATCCGCCAGAACAATTACCTGTTCAGCCTGGCGTTCAAACCCGAACAGCAACAGACCGTCTATTTGCGCCTGCAAAGCCAGGGTTCGATCCAGGCGCCGTTGACGCTGTGGTCGAGCACCGCGTACCTCGAGCAACAGCCGGTGCGCCTGTATGTGCTGGGCATCATCTATGGCGTGCTGCTGGGGATGCTGGTGTACAACCTGTTCATCTACCTGAGCGTGCGCGATACCAGCTACCTCTATTACATTTTCTACATCGCCTCGTTCGGCCTCTACCAATTGTCGGTCAACGGTGCCGCCGTGGAGTACTTCTGGCCGGACAACCCCTGGTGGGCCAACGCCGCGACGCCGTTTTTCATCGGCTGCGCGGGCCTGTTTGGCAGCCAGTTCGCCCGCAGCTTCCTGCAAACCGCCCAGCATGGCCGCTGGATGGACCGCATGCTGCTGGCACTGATCGGCTACAGCGCCGTGGTCATCAGCCTGTCGCTGATGACCAGCTATGCCCTGGCCCTGCGCCTGGCGACGGCGTTGGCGCTGGTGTTCACGGTGGCGATCTTTGCCGCGGGGTTGTTCGCCTGGTGGCGTGGTCTGCGGGTGGCGCGCTATTTCATCATTGCCTGGTCGGCGTTTCTGCTGGGGGGCATCATCAATACCTTGATGGTGCTGGGCTACCTGCCGAACGTCTTCCTGACCATGTACTCCAGCCAGATCGGCTCGGCCATCGAAGTGGCGCTGTTGTCCCTGGCCTTGGCCGACCGCATCAATGCCATGCGCGAACAGCAGGCCCAGACCCTGTTGGACGCCGGGCAGAAACTCGAAGTGCTCAACCAGCAACTGGCCCACGGCAACAAGCTCAAGGATGAATTCCTCGCCACCTTGACCCACGAACTGCGCACGCCGATGAATGGTGTGATCGGTTCCCTGGAGTTGATGGAAACCGTCGAGATGGACGAGGAGCTGACCCAGTATCAACAGACTGCCGCCGGCTCGGCGCGGGACATGATGCGCATGGTCAATGGCATCCTCACCCTCACCGAGTTGCAGGCCGGCAAGCTCAAGGTCTATCCGGCGCCGTTCAGCCTGCGTGGGGTGATCGATGCGCTGCAGGTGCAGTTCGGCGCCAATGCCGCGGCCAAGGGCCTGGATTTCAAGGTCGACGTGTCCCCGGGCCTGGCGGACCGGTTGATCGGCGACAGCGGTAAACTGGCCCAATGCCTGGAATGCTTGCTGGACAACGCGATCAAGTTCACCCGGTTGGGCGGCCTGGCGCTGCGTGTCAGCGGTCGGCCGACGGAGCTCGATCGGCTGGTGTTGTCCTTTGCCGTCATCGACACCGGGATCGGCTTTACCGACCTGGGGGAAGCGACCTTGTACCAGCGCTTCTTCCAGCTCGACGGCTCGATGACCCGCGAATATGGCGGTCTCGGCGTGGGCCTGGCCATCTGTCGGCAACTGGTGGAGCTGCTGGGCGGGCGCCTGACCCACACTTCCGAGCCTGGTCGCGGCAGCCGGTTCCAGTTGGACGTGGAGTTTGACGTGGCCTTGCCGGCGGCGGTCCCGACACCGTTTTCCTTCGGTGGCCGCCAGGGCTCGCGCCAGCCCCAGGATTGCACGGTGCTGCTGGCGGATGACAACAACATCGATCAGTTGGTCATGCGTGGCATGTTGCTCAAGTTGGGTTATCGGGTGCGCACCGCCGACAGTGGCCGCGCCGCGCTGGATCTGCTGCACGGCGAGCGCTTTGACGCGGTGCTGCTCGATTGCCAGTCGCCGCCGCTGGACGGTGTGTCGGTCTGCTGTCAGATCCGCGCATTGTCTGGCTGCGAAGAGCTGCCGGTACTGGTGGTCAGCCCGAACCTGGGGCAGGAGCGCTGTCCCTCGGGCGCGTTGATTGACTACCTGAGCAAACCGGTGAAATTCGAGGCATTGCAGGCCACGCTCCAGCGCCGGGTGCTTTGCCCGAGGCAGGGTGAAAGCGCCGATATTTAGGCATATATGACACTTTGTTCGGCCTGGAGGCGGTGCTTAACTGAATCCCTGGCCGATCGAGGAGCCCTGTCATGAACCTGCACCAGTTCGCTGAAACCCACGACGTCACCAATCAGCCGCCGTCTCTGGATGGCGCCAATCTGTACCGCATCGACCTGCCGTTGCAGCAGTGGTCGCAGCGCTTCGGGGCTGGCTGGGCGCAGGCGCGGATCGATGCGTATGGGGCGCTGGCCGGCGGGCCGCTGATGGAAGCGGGCTTCCTGGCCAACCAGAACAAACCGGTTTTTTCCAGTCATGACCGCTACGGCCATCGCATCGACCTGGTGGAGTTCCATCCCGCTTATCACCAGTTGATGCGCACCGCCGTCGAGCATGGCCTGCCGAGTTTGCCTTGGGCCCATCCACAGCCCGGCGCACATGTCGCCCGGGCGTCGATGACCTATCTGCACAGCCAGGCAGAAGCCGGTACGGGGTGCCCGTTGACCATGACCTTCGCCAGCGTGCCGGCGCTGCGCCTGCAACCGGATCTGGCCGAGCGCTGGCTGCCGAAGGTGCTCGCCACCGAGTACGACCCGCGCAACGTCGGCATGGCCCACAAGGCCGGGGTGACACTGGGCATGGCGATGACCGAAAAACAGGGCGGCACCGATGTGCGGGCCAACACCACCAAGGCCTATCCGGTGGGTGCCAGCGGTCCGGGCCAGGCCTATGAGCTGGTGGGGCACAAATGGTTCTGTTCGGCGCCGATGTGCGACGCTTTCCTCACCCTGGCCCAGACCGACAAGGGCCTGACCTGTTTCCTGCTGCCGCGCCATCGCCCGGACGACACGCGCAATCAGTTCTACATCCAGCGCTTGAAGAACAAGCTGGGTAACTGTTCCAACGCCTCCAGCGAAGTCGAGTTCCGTGGCGCACTGGCCTGGATGGTCGGTGAAGAAGGCCGCGGCGTGCCGACGATCATCGAGATGGTGGCCATGACCCGCTTCGATTGCATGGTCGGCTCCAGCGCCCTGATGCGCCAGGCGTTGACCCAGGCCAGCCATCACTGTGCGCACCGCAAGGTCGGTGGCAAGCTGTTGAGCGAACAGCCGCTGATGCAGAACGTCCTGGCTGACCTGGCGTTGGAAAGCGAGGCCGCCCTGGCCTTGAGCCTGCGCATGGGCCGGGCGCTGGACCATTTGAATGACGAGCATGAGGCCAAGTTCGCCCGGCTGGTGACGGCGGTGGGCAAGTACTGGATCTGCAAGCGCGCCCCCGCGATGATCAACGAAGCCGCCGAATGCATGGGCGGCGCCGGCTACGTCGAAGACAGCATCCTGCCGCGCCTGTACCGCGAAGCACCGGTCAACTCGACGTGGGAAGGCTCTGGTAACGTGCAATGCCTCGATGTGTTGCGCGCCCTGTCCAAGGAGCCGGGTGTGCTGGAGGTCTTGTTCAGCGAATTGGGCGACGGCCATGGCGACAAGCGCCTGGCCGGGCATATCCACCAATTGCAGGCAGCCTTCAAGGACACCGACGACATCCAGTACCGCGCCCGGCAATTGACCGAAGACATCGCCGTCGGCCTGCAGGCCAAGCTGTTGCTGGAGGCGGGGAACAGTGAGGTCAGCGATGCTTTTATCGCCAGTCGCCTGGGTTCGACCGGCCGGGTGTACGGTGCCCTGCCTCGGGGCTTGAATGTCGAAGCCATCGTTACCCGCTCGACCCCGCACGCCTTTTAGAAACACCACATACCCCTGTGGGAGCGAGCC
>NZ_JACNDD010000256.1:0-4414 GCF_017351395.1 Pseudomonas sp. FW305-28 | reverse complement strand
GCTCGCTCCCACAGTGGTTTTGGGCGTGCATGAAATTCCTGTCACACCCACTTCACACAGCCATGCTTAAGTTTTCCCATTTCAAGGGAGAACACCATGAGCGAATTCGACCTGGGCCGTCGTCGGGTGATGCAAGCTGTGGGGGCGGGGATATTGTTGCCGGGGCTGGCGCCGGCGGTGATGGCTTCGGTCAAGGATCGTCCGGTACTCACCGACGGTGTGCAGTCTGGCGACTTGCAGGGCGACCGGGCGATGATCTGGAGCCGCAGCGACCGTCCGGCGCGGATGGTGGTGGAGTGGGACACCCGCAGCAAGTTCACCAATCCCCGTCGCTTCGTCTCGCCCATGGCCGACGCCCGCAGTGATTTCACCGCCCGGGTCGAACTCACCGGGCTGCCCCGTGACCAGGCGATTTTCTACCGTGTGCATTTCGAAGACGCCCAAAGCGGGGTAGCCAGCGAACCCTGGCTCGGCCACCTGCGCAGCGTGCCGCAGTTCAAGCGCAACATTCGTTTTGTCTGGAGCGGCGACACCGTCGGCCAGGGTTTCGGAATCAACCCGGACATCGGCGGCATGCGCATCTACGAAGCCATGCGCCTGCGCCTGCCGGATTTCTTTATCCACAGCGGCGACACCATCTACGCCGACGGCCCGGTGCCGGCGCAAATCACTGCCGAGGGTGGGCGCATCTGGCGCAACCTCACCACCGACGCCAAGAGCAAGGTCGCCGAAACCCTGGATGAGTATCGCGGCAACTATCGCTACAACCTGATGGACGAAAACGTACGCCGTTTCAATGCCGAAGTGCCGCAGATCTGGCAGTGGGACGACCATGAGGTGGTCAACAACTGGTCGCCGGGCAAGCAACTGGACGAGCGTTACCAGACCAAGGATATCCACAGCCTGGTGGGGCGCGCGCGACAGGCCTGGCTGGAATACGCACCGATGCGCCGGCAAAAGGCCGACGGCGGCGGGCGGATCTACCGCAAGCTCGGTTACGGGCCGCTGCTGGATGTGTTCGTGCTGGACATGCGCAGTTACCGCGAAGCCAACGACGCCAACCTCGGCGCGGCCAAACCGTTCCTGGGGCGTGAGCAATTGAATTGGCTCAAGCGCGAGTTGAAGCAATCCCGCGCCCAGTGGAAAGTCATCGCCGCCGACATGCCCATTGGCCTGGGTGTGCCGGATGGCGAGGTCAGCCCCGGCGTGCCGCGTTGGGAAGCGGTCGCCAACGGTGACCCGGGCGCGGCCCAGGGGCGTGAACTGGAGATCGCCGAACTGCTGGGTTACCTGCGCAAGCATCAGGTGCGCAACTACGTCTGGCTCACCGCCGACGTCCACTATTGCGCCGCCCATCACTACCACCCCGAACACGCCGCGTTCCAGGATTTCGAACCGTTCTGGGAGTTCGTCGCCGGGCCATTGAACGCCGGCAGCTTCGGGCCCAACGCCCTGGACAAGACCTTCGGCCCGGAGGTGGTGTTCCAGAAAGCCCCCCCGGCCCAGAACACCTCGCCGTTCGCCGGGTATCAATTCTTTGGCGAGGTGAACATCGATGGCCCGAGCGGGGAGATGAGCGTGGTGTTGCGGGATCTGGAAGGGGTGGCGGTGTTCGAGAAGAAGTTGCAGCCCGTGTGAATGTCAGCCACGCAACGACCCCTGTGGGAGCGAGCTTGCTCGCGATAGCAGTGTGTCAGTCAATGAAGTGTTGACTGAAGATTCGCTATCGCGAGCAAGCCCGCTCCCACAGGGTTGATGTTGCGGTCAGGATCAGTAGACATCCCGCCGATACCGCCCCTGCTCGATCAGTCGCTCCACTTCCTCGCGCCCCAGGACGTTGTTGAGCACGTGATCGACCCCGGATGCCATGCCCTGCAAGCTGCCGCAGACATAGATCGCCGCGCCGTCGGCCACCCATTGCTTGAGCAGCGCGGCCGACTCCAGCAGACGGTCCTGGACGTAGATTTTCTGCTTCTGATCCCGGGAGAAGGCCAGGTCCAGGCGCTCCAGGTCGCCGGAGGTGACCCATTCCTGCAAGTCATCGCGGCAGTGGAAATCGTGTTCGCGGTTGCGCTCGCCAAACAGCAGCCAGTTGCGCTGCATGCCCTCGGTGACGCGTGCCTTGAGCAGGCTGCGCAGGCCCGCCAGGCCGGTGCCGTTGCCCAGCAGGATCATCGGCACGCCCTGGGGCGGCAGATGGAAGCTGCTGTTGCGGCGCAGCCGCAGGCTGATGGCGCTGCCCAGTGGTGCGTGTTCGGTCAGCCAGCCGGAGCCGACGCCGAGGCTGCCGTCGATGTGACGTTCCTGGCGCACGATCAGCTCCAGCACGCCGTCGGCCGGGATCGAGGCGATGGAGTATTCGCGCATCGCCAGCGGTGCCAGTGCCTCCACCAGCGCCTGGGCATGCAGGCCGACCAGGTGGGCGCGGTTTTCCGGCAACTGGCGGGTCGCCAGGGCCTGATTGAGGCTCTGGGACAGGCCGTCGACTTGCACGCGCGCCTGGCCGGACAGGCCGAGACCATCGAGGAAATGCTCGATGGCCCAGAGGTCATTGCGCGGCAGGATTTCCACCAGGTCACCGGCCAGCCAACTGCTCGGCCCGGGGGCGGTGAGGCCCAGCAGGTACACGCCCGAGCCGCTGCTGTCGGGGTTGAGCAGGGTGCGTTGGCTGAGGGTCCAGTTTTCAAAACTGGGGGGCTGCCAGGTGTCGGCAGGCGCCTGCCCGGTCAGTTCGGCCAGTTGTTGTTGCCAGTGACGCAGGGCGTAAGGGTCGCCGCTGTCGACTTCCACCGGCGCGAACAGGGTCTTGCCGCCGTGTTCCGCCAGCCAGGCGTGCAGGCGCCGGGCGAAACCGCAGAAGTGTTCATATTGCCGGTCGCCCAGGCCGAGCACCGAATACTGCAAGCGCTCCAGGCTCAAGGCCTGGCCCAGCACCTTGCGTTCGAAGCCGCGGGCACTGTCCGGTCCTTCGCCGTCGCCAAAGGTGCTGACCACAAACAGCGCGTGGGTGGCGATGTTCAGGTCCTGCTCGCTAACACCGGCCAATGGCTGGACCTTCACGGGCAAACCGGCGGCCTGGAGTTGGCCGGCAGTCTGCCAGGCCAGTCGCTCGGCGAAACCGCTTTGGCTGGCGAAACCGATCAGCCAGGCCGGCGCATCGGTCGGGTTGGCGCTCAGGGCCTGACGGGCGTTTCTGGCCTGGCGTTTCTTGCGGCGGCGGTCCAGGTACAGCAACCAGCCGGTGATGAAGAACAGCGGCATGGTCAGCGCGGCGACGGTCACCAGGATCCGCCCGACCAGGCCGAAGTAGCTGCCGATATGCAGGGCATAGACACTGGTCAGCAACTGCGCCTTGAGGCTCTTGTCGCTGTAGCGGCTATGCCGGCTGATGACGCCGGTGGCCGGGTCGAGGATGAGCTGGTTCAGCGCCCGGTCGTGAGGTGAGTTTTTCAGCAGGTAGAACACGGTCGCCGGCTGCCCGGCCACGGGCGGCATGCGCACGTTGTAGGCGGACAGGCCGGGGCCTGCGGCGCTGTAGATGCTGCTCCACATGGCCCGGTAATCGGCCACGGGCAGTGGGCCGCTGGGTGCCGGGCCACGATTGCGCACCCGTTCCTCTTCCGGCGCGTCGGAAAGCAGGCGGGTCACGCCTTTGTTGTACCAGTCGTAGGACCAGGTCAGGCCGGTCAGTGCCGCCAGCAGATAGAACACCAGGCACCAGGTACCCGCCACCGAGTGCAGGTCCCAATTGAAGCTGCGACCTTTTTTCCCCCAGTCGAGGGTCAGCCAGGCGCGCCAGCTTTTCCATTGGCGCGGCCAACGCAGGTACAGCCCGGACAGACAGAAGAACACCAGGATCAGCGTGCAGGCCCCGGTGATTTGCCGGCCCACGTCATCCAGGGTCAACACACGGTGCAGCCTGAGCATCAGGCCAAAGAAATCCTGGCCGGTCACCTCACCCATGAACTGTGCGGTGTAGGGGTCGAAATAGCGCATGGCATCACGTTTTTCCCCGGGCGGCGCCGCGAAGATCACCCGCGCGGCGTTGCCGCTGTCGGTCTCGACCCAGAGCAGGGCGACGGTCTTGCCGGAGGCGGCTTCGATCTGCTCCACCAACTCGGCGGGCGGCAACACACCGGCCGGTTGCTTCTCGACCGTCAGCACCTGCGGGTTCAAGGCCCGCAGGATTTCATCCTGAAACGACACCACTGCCCCGGTAACGCCCATCAACGCCAGGACCAGCCCGGCACTGATGCCGAAAAACCAGTGCAACTGGAACAGGGTTTTCTTCAACACGTCGCCCGCCTTGTTCATCTATTACTGTTCATCACGGTGCGCATTATGCCGTGTGTTATCGAGAAGCATTCATAAACACACCTAAAAGGTGCCGATCAGTGATGAGGTGAGCGACAAA
>NZ_JACNDD010000255.1:0-4422 GCF_017351395.1 Pseudomonas sp. FW305-28 | reverse complement strand
TCTTGTTCCCCACATCATCAGCCACCAACAAACCACCCTGCTTGTCGATTACCACGCCCACCGGCCGGCCTTGGGCTTTTTCGTCGGCGTTCAGGAAGCCGGTCAGCACATCCACCGGTTGCCCCACGGGTTTGCCGCCGTTGAACGGTACGAAAATCACTTTATAGCCACTGTGGGGCTTACGGTTCCAGGAACCGTGCTGACCAACGAAAGCCCCTTCGGTAAACGGTGCAGGCAGGGTGCTGCCTTCAGCGAAGGTCAGGCCCAGTGAGGCGGTATGGGGGCCGACAGCGTAGTCCGGGGCGATGGCCTTGGCCACCAGGGCCGGGTTCTGTGGTTCGACCCGGACATCGACGTGTTGCCCGTAGTAGCTGTAGGGCCAGCCATAGAACGCGCCGTCCTTGACCGAGGTGATGTAGTCCGGCACCAGGTCGCTACCGATCTCATCCCGTTCGTTCACGGCCGTCCACAGGGCTCCGCTGCGGGGTTCCCAGGCCAGGCCGTTGGGGTTGCGCAGGCCTGAGGCGAAGATTCGGTGATTGCCGCTGGCCCGGTCCACTTCCCAGATGGCGGCGCGACCTTCTTCGGCCTCCATGCCATTTTCCGCGACGTTGCTGTTCGAACCGGTGGTGACGTACAGCTTGCTGCCGTCACGGCTGGCGATCACGTTCTTGGTCCAGTGATGGTTGAGGGTGCCGCCCGGCAGGTCGACGACCTTGGTCGGCTGCGCCTTGATCTGTGTGTCACCGTCCTTGTATGGGAAGCGGATCAGTCGGTCGGTGTCGGCCACGTACAGGTCATTGCCCACCAGGGTCATGCCGAACGGCGAATTGAGGTTTTCCAGAAATACCGTACGGGTTTCGGCGATGCCATCGTGATTGGCGTCGCGTAATAGCGTGATGCGGTTGGGGCTGGGCACACCGGCACCGGCGCGGCCCATGACCTTTTTCATCACCCAGCCACGGATGCCCTTGCTGTCGTCTGGCTTGGGCGGGGCGTTGGTTTCGGCCACCAGCACATCGCCATTGGGCAGCACGTAAAGCCAGCGCGGATGGTCCAGTCCTTCGGCGAACGCGCCCACTTGCAGGCCCTGGGCCGGGGTCGGCTTGGTGCCTTGCGGCCAGCCGATGGCTTCGGCGATGTTGACGGTGGGGACCAGGGTCTTGTTCGGTTCCGGCAGTTTCGGCGCAGGACCGGTGCCATCGGACACTTGCAGCGTGGAAGACTCGCCACAAGCGACAAGCCCGGCGGCAAGGGCGACGATCAGAAGATGGGGTGGCTTGAGCATGCTGGCTTCCCTATGAATGCATGTGGTTATTCATAGAGAAGCGTAGACGCACGGATGGTTCAAACTGCGCGCAAAACCTTGTGGGAGCGAGCTTGCTCGCGATGGCGGCAGGACAATCAAGATTGATGTTGCCAGGTGCACCGCTATCGCGAGCAAGCTCGCTCCCACAGTAATGAGTCAGCCATGGGCCTGTTTGAACAGCACGGCAATGCCTGGATGGTATTGGCCGGCCTCGTTGCGCAACTTGCGATAGGCGTATGGGAAGTACCAGGCCACGGCGCAGGTGTTTTCCTTTTGCAGGTCGTCGATCATGTCCTGCAGTTCTTCGGGCGTGGCGCTCTGCTGGGCCTTTTGCGGCGAGACGAACAGGCAGCCCAGCTTCAGGTCGCTGGCGTAGCTGATGCGCTTGGCATCGCTGGTGGCTTCCGACAGCGGTTGGGTCAGGTTCAGGTTGTTGACCTTGGGCCAGCGTTGGGTGGCCTGGATGAAGGCCCGCTCATCGGTGCTGGCGATGAACAGGTCGGCGCTGACGTTGCGTTCGCCTTCTTCGTTCTGCTTGCGGGTCGGCGCGTTCTGCAGCGTGACCATCTCGGCCATCCAGGCAGCGGCCGACAGCAAGCTGAGATTGGCTCGTTCATCGAACCAGTAGGGCGTGTCGTTATCGCCGCGCACCGCGTTGTAGCGGTCGATACAATCAAACCAGCGTTCCAGCACCGGGCGCAGGAATTCCAGTTTCGGATTGCTGATGAGCATGCCTTGCATGTTTTGCCCTCTTGTTCTTGTGATATCGGGTCGTAATGTCTCTTTGATATCACTTGCCGCAGCATCACACAAGATTGGCGTCATTTTATTGATCGGTGCCAATGAGCACCCCCGACAGGCGGCTTTAATTGACGCTCCACCCCCAACCCTCTAACCTTCGCCGCTTGTTTCAGGTGCTCTGTGACTTGAGTTCGACAGAGTGAAACAGGGAAGCCGGTGAGTGCACACGAACCCGGCGCTGCCCCCGCAACGGTAAATGAGTCAACGCTGTGCCTAAGCCACTGTGTCGCATGACATGGGAAGGCGCGCAGCCCGGCGCCACGCCGCTCATGAGCCCGGAGACCGGCCTGATTCATCCAACGGCATCACGGTGGGCGATGCCAGGCTTGCTGCCGTCTTTTTTTGTGCCCCGCCCGCCGTTATCCAATCCCAACGGAGAGCTCCCCATGACCGACACCCCTGATCGCGACGAACGCCACCTGGCGCGCATGCAGCGCAAGAAAGCCGTGATCGACGAGCGCATCGCCAACTCGCCGAACGAATGCGGCTTGCTGCTGGTGCTGACCGGCAACGGCAAGGGCAAGAGCAGCTCGGCGTTCGGCATGCTGGCACGGTCCATGGGCCATGGCATGCAATGCGGTGTGGTGCAGTTCATCAAGGGACGCAATAGCACCGGTGAAGAGCTGTTTTTTCGCCGCTTCCCGGAGCAGGTGCGTTTTCATGTCATGGGTGAAGGCTTCACCTGGGAAACCCAGGACCGCCAGCGTGACATCGCCGCCGCCGAAGCCGCCTGGGCCGTATCGCGCCAGTTGCTCAGCGATCCGTCCATCGGCCTGGTGGTGCTCGACGAATTGAATATCGCCCTCAAGCACGGCTACCTCGACCTCGATCAGGTGCTCAGCGATCTGCAGGCGCGTCCGCCGATGCAGCATGTGGTGGTGACCGGTCGCGGCGCCAAGCCGGAGATGATCGAGCTGGCCGACACCGTGACTGAAATGGGCATGATCAAGCACGCGTTCCAGGCGGGTATCAAGGCGCAGAAAGGCGTCGAACTGTGAGTGACCCTTGCCTGACAAGCCGCCACTGTCCGGCGGTGTTGATCGCAGCGCCGGCCTCGGGACAAGGCAAGACCACCGTCACTGCGGCGCTGGCCCGGTTGCATCGCAACCAGGGACGCAAGGTGCGCGTCTTCAAGTGTGGCCCGGACTTCCTCGATCCGATGATCCTGGAGCGGGCCAGCGGCGCGCCGGTCTATCAATTGGACATGTGGATGGTCGGCGAGCAGGAAAGTCGCCGGCTGTTGTGGGAAGCCGCCGCCGAAGCGGACCTGATCCTGATCGAAGGGGTGATGGGACTGTTCGACGGCACCCCGTCCAGCGCCGACCTGGCGCGGCATTTTGGCGTACCGGTGCTGGCGGTGATCGACGGCACGGCCATGGCCCAGACCTTCGGTGCCTTGGCCCTGGGCCTGGCCCGTTATCAACCGGACCTGCCATTCGCCGGGGTCTTGGCCAACCGGGTCGGCACCTTGCGTCACGCGCAATTGCTCGAAGGCAGCCTGACCGAAGGCCTGCGCTGGTACGGCGCGCTGTCCCGGGAAACCGGCATCGAATTGCCCAGCCGTCATCTCGGGTTGGTCCAGGCCAGTGAATTGAACGATCTCGACCTGCGCCTCGACGCGGCGGCCGATGCCTTGGCCAGTAGTTGCGAAGTGGCGCTGCCGCCGGCGGTGGAGTTCGCCGCGCCGCAGGTGATTGCCGTTGAGCCGTGGCTCGCCGGGGTGCGCATCGCCGTGGCCCGTGATGAAGCGTTCGCCTTCACCTATGGCGCAAGCCTTGATCTGCTGCGGGCCATGGGTGCGCAGTTGAGCTTTTTTTCACCAATCCATGACACCGAACTGCCTGAGGCGGACAGTCTTTATCTGCCTGGCGGTTATCCGGAGCTGCACCACCTTGCGCTGGCTCGAAATAAGCCGATGCTGGCCGCGATCCGTGCCCACCACGCCGCCGATAAACCGTTACTCGCCGAATGCGGCGGCATGTTGTATCTGCTCGATTCATTGACCGATGTCGACGGCGTGCGCGCCGAACTGCTGGGTTTGCTGGCCGGTGATGCGCAGATGCAAAAGCGCCTGGCGGCCTTGGCATTGCAGTCGGTGGATTTGCCGGAAGGCAACCTGCGTGGGCACACCTATCATCATTCCCTGACCAGTACCGAGGTTGAACCGATTGCCCGTGGCCATAGCCCCAATGGCGGGCGAGGGGCGGAGGCGGTTTTCCGGCAGGGGCGGATGACGGCTTCCTATGTGCACTTTTATTTTCCGTCCAATCCCAGGGCGATTGCCGGGCTGTTTGCGCCAGATCTTGAGGCCG
>NZ_JACNDD010000254.1:0-4441 GCF_017351395.1 Pseudomonas sp. FW305-28 | reverse complement strand
CAATCGTCGGCGGTGGGGTCCAGGTCCGGGAACATCACTTCGGTAAAGCCGAACTTGCTGAAATCAGTGATGCGCGACGGGTACAAGCGCCCGATCAGATGATCGCATTCATGCTGCACCACCCGCGCATGAAAGCCCGACGCGTAACGCACGATCGGCTCGCCCTTGGGATCGAAGCCTTCATAGCGGATGTGTTGGTAGCGCTCGACCGCACCGCGCAGGCCCGGCACCGACAGGCAACCTTCGAAACCCTCTTCCATCTGCGGGCCCAGGGGGGTGATCAGTGGGTTGATCAGGATGGTCTGGGGCACCGCCTCGGCGTCGGGGTAACGCTCGCTGTGCTCGAAGCCGAAGATCACCAGTTGCAGGTCGATGCCGATCTGCGGCGCCGCCAGGCCGACGCCGCCGACACTTTCCATGGTCTGGAACATGTCGTCGATCAATTGCCACAATTCCGGGCTGTCGAACATTTCGGCGGGCACCGGCGGGGCGATGCGCAGCAGGCGTTCGTCGCCCATTTTCAGGATTTCACGGATCATGGTCGGGCTTCGTCAGGGTGGGTTTGAGGGATGGAATGGTCGCGCCCCAGGCCCGACACATGCTGTTTTTCGTGCTCGCCCGCGCTCTTTTCACCCGGGTTCTTGCCCTCGGTGGACATGTGCTCGATCACCGCATTCATCTCCGCGCCGAGTAACAGTACCGCCGAAGAAATATAGAAATACAGCAACAACACAATGATCGCGCCGATGCTGCCATACATGGCGTTGTAGTTGGCAAAGGTCTTGACGTAGAACGCGAAGCCCAGGGAAGCGATGATCCACACCACCACCGCCAGCACCGACCCCGGCGTGATGAAGCGAAACTCCTGCTTGACGTCGGGCATCACGTAATAGATCAGTGCCACGGCCACCATCAGCAAGAACACGATCACCGGCCAGCGCACGATCGTCCAGAGCGTGACGATGAACTCCTCCAGACCGACTTGGGCCGCGATCCAGCCCATCACCTGCGGCCCGAGCACCATCAGCGCCGCAGCGGCCAGCAGCATGCCGGCGATGCCGACCGTGTAGAAAATCGACAGCGGGAAGCGCTTCCAGGCCGGACGGCCCTCCACCACGTCGTAGGCGGCGTTCATCGCGCTCATCATCAGCCGCACGCCCGCCGAAGCGGTCCACAAGGCAATGACGATACCCACGGACAGCAAGCCACCCTTGGACTGCTGGAGCTGGTCGATCACCGGGTTGACCTGCTCCAGGGCCTGGGGCGGCAGCACCAGCTCCGATTGCAGGCGCAGCCAGGAGAAGAAGTCCGGCAGGTGCAGGAAACCGATCAGGGCAATCAGGAAGAGAATGAAGGGGAACAGCGAAAACAGCATCTGGTAGGCCAGTGCCGAGGCGTAGGTCGACATCTCGTCGTCGACGAACTCGGTCACGGTACGCATCATCACACGATGCAAAGGTAAGCCTTTCAAGGCCGGAAACATCATGTGCGTCTCCTTTCGCCGCAAAAAAGGAAGGTCGCCTGGCGACTCATGGGGTTGTTATCCAAGACAAAGTAACCTGTTTGGCGACTTTGGAACAATTTCCCCGGCGCAAGTTCGAGCCGACATGAAAACGGCCACCCGCAGATGACCGTTCCAATCGTTTTACTACAGGCGGGTTATGCCTTGTCGACGCCTTTCTTGACCGCATCCTTGGCCTTGCCCACGGCTTGTTGGGCCTCGCCTTTTTTCTCCTGGACCACGCCCTCGGCGCGCATACGGTCATTGTCGGTGGCCTTGCCGACGCCTTGCTTGATGTTGCCGACGGCTTCGTTGGCAACGCCCTTCACTTTATCGCTCGTGCTACCCATGATGTCTCTCCTGTGAACAACGGTACGAAAAGTCATTACATAAGGGTTGACCGGGGCCGTTTGCCGGGAGTTTCATTTTTTTCAGCGGCACATTTCATCGTCGAATGCAGGTTGCACTTTATGTTTGTCGATCAACCCCCGAGAATGCCCCACGTATTCAGGCTGTGGCTTGAAGCTCCAACCCCGTAGGAACGTTATGAAACTCGATAAAAAGCAGGCCATCGCCCGCAGGAACCAGGAACTGGGCGGCGCCGTACTGGGCGTCAACAACTGCCATTTCAGCGAATTGAACCGCAACCGCAACATTTTCTGGTTCGATATCCCGGTGGCGCGCCTGGCCATCGGTCAATACGAATGGATCCACCTGCTGCTGCACACGCCGGCCACCGATGAGCTGCTGCACTTGAAGGTGCCGACCGTGTTCCTGCGGGAAAAAATGGAAGGCCTGGAAGTGCGCAACCAGGGCAAACGCAAGGCCGCCCTGAGCCTGGAGCTGAGCGCCGACAAGGACGCCTACCTGCAGGACATGCGGCCGGGTGGCACCAACCTGGATTTTGCGCAGTTCCGGTTGTAACCGGACCCGAGAAGCACCGGTTCCCTATGGCGAGGGAGCTTGCTCCCGCTGGACGCGCAGCGGCCCTTGCGGTGTGTCAGTAGAATCGCAGGGGGCTGCTGCGCAGCCCAGCGGGAGCAAGCTCCCTCGCCACACAAGCGCTCTCGCTTCAGGTCATCGCCCAACAAAAAGCCCCGCATCAGCGGGGCTTTTTGTTGGCAACGGTCTTACTTCTTCAACCCCAGCTTCCTGAGTTCTTCATCCCGCAACTCGCGGCGCAGGATCTTGCCCACGTTGGTGGTCGGCAAGGCATCGCGGAACTCCACGGCCTTGGGCACCTTGTAGCCGGTGACGTTGGCACGCATGTGTTCCATCACCTGTTCCTTGGTCAACGTCACACCCGGCCGTGCGACGATGAAGATCTTGATCGCCTCGCCGGATTTTTCGTCCGGTACGCCGATGGCCGCGCATTGCAGCACGCCCGGCAGGGTTGCCAGCACATCTTCCAGTTCGTTGGGGTACACGTTGAAACCGGAGATCAGGATCATGTCCTTCTTGCGATCGACGATGCGCATGTAGCCGTCCGGCTGGATCAGCGCAATGTCACCGGTCTTGAGCCAGCCTTCGCTGTCGAGGATCTCGTCGGTGGCTTCCTGACGCTGCCAGTAGCCCTTCATCACCTGCGGACCTTTCACGCACAACTCGCCGATTTCGCCCAATGGCTGCTCGACGCCCGCGTCATTGATCACCTTGCACAGCGTCGACGGCACGGGAATGCCGATAGTACCGATCTGGATGTTCTGGATCGGGTTGACGGTGGCCACCGGGCTGGTTTCGGTCATGCCATAACCTTCGCAGATCGGGCAACCGGTCACCGCTTTCCAGCGCTCGGCCGCGGCCAGTTGCAGGGCCATGCCACCGGACAGGGTGACTTTCAGTGCCGAGAAGTCCAGCTTGCGGAAGGCTTCGTTGTTGCACAGGGCCACGAACAGCGTATTGAGGCCGACGAAACCGCTGAACTTCCACTTCGACAGTTCCTTGACCATCGCCGAGAGGTCGCGCGGGTTGCTGATCAGGATATTGTGGTTGCCGATCAGCATCATCGCCATGCAATGAAAGGTGAAGGCATAGATGTGGTACAGCGGCAGTGGCGTGATCAGCACCTCGCAACCCTCATTGAGGTTGGAGCCCATCAGCGCCTTGCACTGCAGCATGTTCGCCACCAGGTTGCGGTGGCTGAGCATCGCGCCCTTGGCCACGCCAGTGGTGCCGCCGGTGTATTGCAGCACAGCCACGTCGTCGCTGGTGGGGTTGGCTTCGTTCACCGGCTGGCCGTGGCCTTTGCTCAGCACGTCGTTGAACTTGACGGCCTTGGGCAAGTGATAAGCCGGGACCATTTTCTTGACGTACTTGATCACGCTGTTGATCAACAGGCGCTTGAGCGGCGGCAGCAGGTCGGCGACTTCGGTGACGATGACGTGCTTGACGCCTGTCTTCGGTACCACGGTTTCCGCCAGGTGCGCCATGTTCGCCAGGCACACCAGGGCCTTGGCACCGGAGTCGTTGAACTGGTGTTCCATTTCCCGCGCGGTGTACAGCGGGTTGGTGTTGACCACGATCAGCCCGGCACGGATCGCACCGAACACGGCCACCGGGTACTGGAGAACGTTGGGCAACTGCACGGCGATTCGATCGCCCGGCTGTAAATCGGTATGCTGTTGCAGGTACGCGGCAAACGCCCCGGACAACTCGTAGAGCTCACCGTAGGTGATCGTCTTGCCGAGGTTGCTGAATGCCGGCTTGTTGGCAAAGCGTTGGCAGGACTGCTTCAACACCGCCTGAATATTCGGATACTCGTCTGGATTGATGTCGGCAGCAATCCCAGCTGGGTACTTATCCTTCCAAAAGTCTTCGATCATGGAAGCCCACTCCTCAGCAACGCGAATTCTCACCGCATTTGATGCGATTATTATTGGTGTGTGTTTATTGGTGAATCTGGCTTGAATCAAGGCCGAGAAGTCACAAAAGCGCGCCGAG
>NZ_JACNDD010000253.1:0-4478 GCF_017351395.1 Pseudomonas sp. FW305-28 | reverse complement strand
AGTACATTCGCCGCACGCGCTCGTGCTGCTCAGGGGTCAGCAACGGCATGCCCAACTCCACCGTGGCGGATTCAAGGGCGTCGCGGATCTCCTTGGGCTGGATCAGAAACACCCGCACCGTGTTGGCCGAGCGGCCCTGGCGATAGCTGAACAAACGGCCGATCCACGGAATCGACCCCAGCACCGGCACGCGGCCGATCTGCTCGCCGTGATCGTCACGGGTGAAGCCGCCCACCAGCAGGCTCTTGCCCTGTGGCACCCGCGCCACGGTACTGATACGGGTACGCCCGACCGTCGGCAACGCACTGGGCTGCTCACCCCGGCCGGGATTCTCGACTTCGTTGCCGTCCTCGATATTGAGCGACATCTCGATCTCGTCGGCCTGGGCGAAACGCGGCAGCACGTTGACCAGGGTGCCGTAGGTGATGTGCTGCAGATCGACACTGCGCTCCCCCACCAGTGGGGCGTAGAACGTGCGGTTGTTGTCGAAGATCGCCGGCACGTTTTCCTGCGTCAGGATCACCGGTCGCGAGACCACGTTCGCCCGGTGGGTTCGTTCCAGCGCCATGACCTGGGTCACGAACGAGGCGCCGTCGAGGGTCGTGGCCGAGCCGGCGTTGAGCGAGGCGCTGAACTGCCCGCCAGACTTCACCGCGCCCTGCCAGTTGATGCCCAACTGGTTGAGCTCATCCTTGTGCAGATCGATGATCCACAGCGACAACTCGACGTGGCGTTTCGGCGTGTCGAGGGCGTTGACCAAGTTCTCGATGAAGCGCACCTGCTCCGGCAGCCCCTTGACCAGCAGGCTGTTGGTATCCGGGTAGGCCACCACCCGAATGTTGCCGGCGGCCACCTCGCGGGCAATGATGCGTGGGGCCGTCGGGTCCTGGTCCGATGAGGTGTTCGCCAGGCCTTCGAGGGGAAACACCGGCATCGTCCCCCGCGGTCGCGGTTCGGGGGTTTGCGCCACCAACGGCTCGACCTGTTGCTGCTCGCCGCGCAACAACGCTTCGATCACGGTGGCCAGCCCGGGGATGGTCACCTTGTCGTCGCGCAGCTCATATTGGCGGTCGCTGACGAAGGTGTTGCGCACATGAATGACGCCAATCTGTTGCTTGCCCAGCAGCAGTTCCGAGCGCTGGTTGTCCATCAACCCGGCCGCTTGCACCACCAGGTCGACGTACATCGGCGGACCCGACACATGGAACGTCCGCAGCCCGTCGTGGCGCAACGGATAACGCCCATCGTGCAAGCCCGAACGCCCGAGGAACGCCTGGAGCTTGGCGACGGTCAAGGTCTGCAGCGACATCATCGCGCTCTTGATTTCCGAGGCGTCATACAGGTAGATCGCCTGGCCATCGCTGTACCAGATCAACCCCATCTGCGCGCTGACTCGCTCGAACGTCCGTTGCGGCGTGCGCAGATCGAACGTCCCGCCAATGCGCTTGGCCGCTGCGGCCTTGCTGACGATAACCGGCTTGCCCAAGGACCCGGACAACTCGCTGAAAAACGTGCGTGCGCTCTGTTCCCGGGCCTCGAAGGTATAGACATTGGCGGCCGCGGCAACGGGTGCCAGCAGCCACGCGCCGTTCAAGCAGAGGAATAACAGGACCCGGGATAACGAACGAGGGATCATCGATTCACTTGCCTGGCAGGTAGGTGATATCGGCCAGGCTGCTGGGGGTAAAACCCACCAGCTCGCGAATCTCCTTGGAGAAATGTGACGAAGAGGCGAAGCCGAACTCCAGCGCGACATCGGTCAGCGAGCCGTCCCCAAGGCTCATGTTCAGCAACGCCTGGGCCGTGCGCCAACCGCGCAAGGCCGGCTTGGCCGCGCTGCCCAGGGCCTGGTGGCAGAGCCGGCGAAAATGCGAGACCGACACGCCATAACGCTGCGCCAGGGTGGTCAGCTTTTCACTGCGAGTACCTTGCTCCAGCAAAAAACGCACGAGCCCGTAGCTCTCGTGATGCCGCAACAGGCGAGCGACAGCGTGATAGGCCACGGTGCCGTCCATCGCTTGCCCGATGTACCAGCGTTCGAGCCGTTGGGGCGAGCGGACGGTTTCGCCGGCCACCGGCAACAAGGCCCATGGCAGCGCGTCCAGTCGTTGCCCGACATCCACCAGGGCATCGCTCATATCCAGGAACGCCTGCAGCTTGACTAGCGTCGCTTCGCAAACCGGCGTGACATGCAACTTGCCGCCACTGAACCGCAGGGAATCGCGCTGTACCACCAAACCCTCCCAACCGACGGGCAGGCAGTGGCTGCGACCCAACCGCGCAGCGTTCAACTGAACCGGGGCCTGGGCCACGCGCAGGTGCAGTACGCGTTCGCCCAGATCAGGCAAGGCCGTGGCGCGAATTGATTTGTCCTGCATACCGTCTCCTTTGCTACGTGGCGTTGGAAGGAACGACAGGATGAAAGACCCGACGCCGGGAATCTTGATGGAAAGGTGATGAGGGCCGGGCTGGCATATGCCTTGCACCATTACTGTTCATCGGCGCCCATGCCGATGGCCAAATGAGTGCCAGACTGATTAAAGGGACAACGGCGGCGTCTCCAGCCCGGCTCTGACAATTGGCTCGGACACGGCGCTTTTTTTATGTGTAAAGGTGAAGCGCGATGAATGAAGTTCCAGCCAACCCCCTGGCCTGGGTCAATGGCAGCGATGCCCCGGAAAAGAGCGCTGTCAACCTCGGTTTCATGGCCTTGAGCGACTGCGCCCCAGTGGTGGTCGCCGCCACCCAGGGCTTCGCCCAACCCTACGGCCTGACACTGAACCTCAAGCGCCAGGCATCCTGGGCCAACCTGCGGGACAAACTGGTCAGCGGTGAAATCGATGCCGCCCACAGCCTGTATGGCCTGGTCTACGCCGTGCACCTGGGCATCGGCGGGGTCGCACCGACCGACATGGCGGTGCTGATGGGGCTGAACCAGAACGGCCAGAGCATCAACCTGTCCCATGGCTTGCAGGCCCAGGGCGTGACCAGTCCTGAAGCACTGGAACGGCACGTGCACCAAACTCGCCCAAAACTGACCTTCGCCCAGACCTTCCCCACCGGCACCCACGCCATGTGGCTCTATTACTGGCTCGCCGCCCAGGGCATCCACCCCTTGTCGGACGTCGACAGCGTGGTGGTGCCGCCGCCGCAAATGATTGCGCACCTGCAAGCCGGGCGCATCGACGGCTTTTGTGTCGGCGAGCCGTGGTGCGCCAGCGCGGTGAAGCAGAACCTCGGTTTTACCCTGGCGACCACCCAGACCATCTGGCCCGACCACCCGGAAAAAGTCCTGGGCTGCACCCGGGCGTTCGTCGAGCAATACCCCAATACCGCCCGGGCCTTGGTGATGGCGATCCTCGAAGCCAGCCGCTTCATCGAACAAAACAGCGAAAACCGTCGCAGCACCGCGCAACTGTTGAGCGCCCCCGAATACCTCGACGCCCCGCTGGACTGCATCGAGCCGCGCCTGCTGGGGATCTACGCCGATGGCTTGGGCAACAGTTGGCAAGATCCCCACGCCATGCGTTTCCACGGCAATGGCGAGGTGAACCTGCCATACCTGTCCGACGGCATGTGGTTCATGACCCAGTTCCGTCGCTGGGGCCTGCTGCGCGAAGACCCGGATTACCTGGCCGTGGCCCGGGACGTCCAGCAGCTCACGTTGTACCGTGAAGCCTGTGCGGCGCTGGACATCGCGTCCCCGGGCCAGGACATGCGCAGCAGCCAACTGATCGACGGCATTACCTGGGACGGCTCGGACCCGGCCGGGTACGCCCGCAGCTTCAAACTGCACGCCTTGAGCGATGCGGCTCCCCTTCTCGCCAGCCGCTGACAGGAGCCACGACCATGCTGCGTATCCTGCTGATCAACGACACCGCGAAAAAAGTCGGCCGCCTCAAGGCCGCCCTGATTGAAGCCGGCTTCGAAGTGATCGACGAATCCGGCCTGACCATCGACCTGCCGGCGCGCGTCGAAACGGTGCGTCCGGATGTCATCCTGATCGATACCGAGTCACCCGGACGCGATGTGATGGAGCAAGTGGTGCTGGTCAGTCGTGACCAACCACGACCGATCGTCATGTTTACCGACGAGCACGACCCCAATGTGATGCGCCAGGCGATCAAGTCGGGCGTCAGTGCCTATATCGTCGAAGGCATCCACGCCGCGCGCCTGCAGCCGATCCTCGACGTGGCCATGGCCCGCTTCGAAAGCGACCAGGCCCTGCGCGCCCAACTCCTGGCCCGGGACCAGCAACTGGCCGAACGCAAGCGCATCGAACTGGCCAAGGGCATGCTGATGAAGATGAAGGACTGCAACGAAGAACAGGCCTACACCCTGATGCGCCGCCAGGCCATGAGCCGCCAGCAGAAGCTGATCCAGGTGGCGGAGCAGATCATTGCCATGAACGAGTTGCTCGGCTGAAAGCCTTGTAGCGCCTGGCCTGGCGCTATCGCGAGCAAGCTCGCTCCCACAGG
>NZ_JACNDD010000252.1:0-4549 GCF_017351395.1 Pseudomonas sp. FW305-28 | reverse complement strand
GTGAACATGGATTTTATGTTCGCCAGCGCTGTGGGCCTTGCATTCAGTGTCGGCTGGCGGGATGTATTCGTGAGCAAGCCCACCCCCGCAGCAGACGAGTTGCATCCCTTACCGCTCATGCACATAGGTGCCGGGCGCCGCTTCACCGGCCGGGTAGGCCTTGTTGCCCAGCACGGTCGGGGCTTTTTTCAGTTTGCCCGAGCGCTCGGCCTGCCAGGCTTGCCAGTGCAGCCACCAGGAGTCGGTGTGCTTGGTTGAGTTCTCCTGCCAGTCTTCGGCCTTGGCCGGCATGTCATCACTGGTCATGTAGCGCGACTTGGGGTTGCCTGGCGGGTTGAGGATGCTCTGGATATGGCCGCTGCTCGACAGCACGAACTCCACCTTGCCGCCAAACAACTGCGCCGACTTGTAGCAGGACTTCCACGGCGTGATGTGGTCGTTGGTGCCGGCCAGGGAGAAGATGTCGGCGGTGACCTGCTTGAGATCGATGGGGGTGCCGCACACTTCCAGTGCGTTGGGGCGGATCAGTGGATTGTTCTTGAACATTTCGATGAGGTCGCCGTGGAACGCCGCCGGCAGCCGTGTGGTGTCGTTGTTCCAGAACAGGATGTCGAACACGGGCGGTTCGTTGCCCAACAGGTAGTTGTTGACCCAGTAGTTCCAGATCAGGTCGTTGGGGCGCATCCAGGCGAAGACCTTGGCCATGTCGCGGCCTTCGAGTACGCCGGCCTGGTAGGAGTGGCGCTTGGCCGCTTCGAGGGTCTGTTCGTCGACGAACAGCGCCACGTCGGTGTCCAGCGTGGTGTCGAGCACGCTCACCAACAAGGTCAGGGCATTGACCTTTTTCTCGCCGAGGGCGGCGTAGTGGCCCAGCAGCGCGGTGCAGGTGATGCCGCCCGAGCAGGCGCCGAGCATGTTCACGTCCTTGCTGCCGGTGATGGCCGTGACCACATCCACCGCTTCCTTGAGCGCCTCGATGTAGGTCGACAGGCCCCACTCGCGTTGCTCCTTGGTGGGGTTGCGCCAGCTGACGATGAAGGTCTGCACGTTGCTGCGCAGGCAGAAGCGCGCCAGGCTCTTGTCCGGGCTCAGGTCGAATACGTAGAACTTGTTGATCTGTGGCGGTACAACCAGCAGGGGGCGCTCGTGGACCTGCTCGGTGATGGGCCGGTACTGGATCAGCTCCAGCACGTCGTTGCGAAACACCACGGCGCCTTCGGTCACGCCCAGGCTCTTGCCGACCTCGAACGCGCCCATGTTCACCTGGCTCGGCATTCCGCCGTTGTGCACCAGGTCCTTGGCCAGGTGGGACAGGCCGTCCAGCAGGCTCTTGCCGCCGGTTTCGAAGAAGCGCTTGACCGCCGCCGGGTTGGCCGCCGAATTGGTCGGGGCCATGGCTTCGGTCATCAGGTTGATCACGAAATGCCCGCGACTGATGTCCGCGGGCGAGAGGCTGCTGTCGTCGATCCAGGCGTGCAGCTCCTTGCGCCACGCCAGGTAGGTTTGCAGGTAGCGTTTGTAGAGCGGGTTCTGGCTCCACGCCGGGTCGGCGAAGCGACGGTCGTCGCCGGCCGGTTGCAGTTCGGATTTGCCGAACAGGACATTCTTGAGTTCGACGCTGAAATGGGCGACATGCTTGACGCTGTGCAGCGGTTGCCTGATGGCCTGCTTCAGCACCATGCGGGCAGAGGCCAGCAGGTCTTTCCTGCGCAAGCCGACGACGGGATTCAACCCCAGGGTGTTTTCCGAGGCCTGGTACTTCAGGTCATCGTTGTTCTTGTTGCTCATCTACGACGCTCCATTGTCCTTCAGACGAGTACCCGGTTGGTGCCATGAAGCCACACATCCGATACCAGGTACGCTGCTCGGGTGACCATTAATTCCGCATCGAGGGCCAATGAGGAAACGTATGCCAGGAACTCGCCGGTTCCTTTGCAGGGAACTTGCCAGCTCCATTGGTTACCCGAGTTTAATTTTTTTCGCAAGCAGGCCAGTCATTGACGTTGCTGCGCGGGCATTCAAGCAGATGAGTCTAGAAAAATCGCCCTAAAGCGCCAGCCCTTGAGCTAGAGCATCAGCTTGACGACGGACGCGTTCGGATCGCGGGTTTTTCCGGCGGCCTTGAGTTCGCCAAGATAATCGTTCCACAGATCCTGCTGGCGCACCGCCAACTGGTAGAGATAGTCCCAGGTGAACAATCCGCTGTCGTGGCCGTCGTCGAAGGTCAGTTTCAGTGCGTACTGGCCGGCCGGTTCGACCTTGGTCAGGGCAACGTTGAGCTTGCCGTATTGCAGAATGGGTTTGCCATGGCCCTGGACCTCGGCGGAAGGCGAGTGCACCCGCAGGAATTCGGCCGGCAGGTGGTACTCCTCGTCCGGCGCGTATTTGAGCGTCAGGGTCTTGGAGGCTTTGTGCAGGTTGATGGCGGTGGGGAGTTTGGTCATGGCCTGTGATCCGTCTCGGAAGGATGCCTTCTGCAAAAGCGACACGGTCCATGTGGGAGCGAGCTTGCTCGCGATAGCGGTTTGACAGTCAACTCATGGGTTGAATGTGATGCCGCCATCGCGAGCAAGCTCGCTCCCACAGGTCCCGGGAAATCTGTCGGTGGGTTACAGGATATACCGCGACAGGTCTTCGTTCTGCGCCAATTCACCCAGGTGGCTGTTGACGTACTCGGCGTCGATGAGGATCGGCGCTTCGTTGTGGGCGCTGGCCAGGTCGCCGGCGCTGAACGACACTTCCTCGAGCAAGCGCTCGAGCAGCGTGTGCAGGCGACGGGCACCGATGTTCTCGGTCTTCTCGTTGACCTGCCAGGCGATCTGGGCCAGGCGCTTGATGCCTTCTGGCGTGAACTCGATGCTCAGGCCTTCGGTCTTGAGCAGCGCGCAGTACTGTTCGGTCAGGGACGCGTGGGGCTCGCTCAGGATGCGCTCGAAGTCTTCCGGCGTCAGCGCCTTGAGTTCGACGCGGATCGGCAGGCGGCCTTGCAGCTCCGGCACCAGGTCGCTCGGTTTGCTCAGGTGGAACGCACCGGAAGCGATGAACAGGATGTGGTCGGTCTTGACCATGCCCAGCTTGGTGTTGACCGTGCAACCTTCGATCAGCGGCAGCAGGTCGCGTTGTACACCTTCGCGGGACACATCGGCGCCGCCGACATTGCCACGCTTGGCGACCTTGTCGATTTCGTCGATGAACACGATGCCATGCTGCTCGACCGCTTCCAGGGCCTTGGCCTTCAATTCCTCTTCGTTGACCAGGCGACCGGCTTCTTCGTCGCGCACCAGCTTCAGCGCGTCCTTGACCTTGAGCTTGCGGCTTTTCTTCTTGCCCTTGCCCATGTTGGCGAACAGGCTTTGCAACTGGTTGGTCATTTCTTCCATGCCCGGCGGCGCGGAAATGTCGACGCCGGCCATCTCGGCCACTTCGATCTCGATTTCCTTGTCGTCCAGCTGGCCTTCGCGCAGGCGCTTGCGGAACAGCTGGCGGGTGTTGGAATCCTGGGTCGCGGCGGCGTCGGCGTTGAAGCCCATGCGCGCCGGTGGCAGCAGGGCGTCGAGGATGCGCTCTTCGGCGGCGTCTTCGGCGCGGTGGCGGACCTTGGTGATTTCCTGTTCGCGCAGCAGCTTGATCGCGGCATCGGCCAGGTCACGGATGATCGACTCGACGTCGCGGCCGACATAGCCGACTTCGGTGAACTTGGTGGCTTCGACCTTGATGAACGGTGCGTTGGCGAGCTTGGCCAGGCGCCGGGCGATTTCGGTCTTGCCGACACCGGTCGGGCCGATCATCAGGATGTTCTTGGGGGTCACTTCGACGCGCAGCTCTTCGGGCAACTGCATCCGGCGCCAGCGATTACGCAGGGCGATGGCGACGGCGCGCTTGGCATCGTCCTGGCCGATGATATGGCGATTGAGTTCGTGGACGATTTCGCGGGGAGTCATGGACATAATAATTGGCGGTCCTCAAGCAAGAATGAGCCGGTGCACGGGTGGCAGGCTTATTCGGCGAGGTCCTGCTCCTCAATGGTCTGGGTGTGGTTGGTGAAGACACAAATGTCGCCGGCGATGCCCAAGGCGGTCTCGACGATCTCGCGGGCCGACAGGTCGGTTTTTTTCAGCAGGGCGCTGGCCGCGGCCTGGGCGTAGGCACCGCCGGAACCCATGGCGATCAAGCCATCCTCGGGCTCAACGACGTCGCCGTTGCCGGTGATGATCAGCGAGGCGTCCTTGTTGGCGACCGCGAGCATGGCTTCGAGGCGGCTCAGGGAGCGGTCGGTCCGCCATTCCTTGGCCAGCTCCACAGCGGCGCGGACCAGATGGCCCTGGTGTTTTTCAAGCTGGCCTTCGAAGCGTTCGAACAGGGTGAAAGCGTCGGCGGTGGCGCCGGCGAACCCGGCGATGACCTCGCCGTGATACAGGCGGCGGACTTTTTTCGCGTTGCCTTTCATCACGGTGTTGCCCAGTGAAACCTGGCCGTCGCCGCCCATGACGACTTTGCCATGACGGCGGACTGAAACGATGGTGGTCAAGGGAGAGTCTCCACGCAGCGG
>NZ_JACNDD010000251.1:0-4583 GCF_017351395.1 Pseudomonas sp. FW305-28 | reverse complement strand
CCACGCGTGGCGAACTGGGCCTCGATTTTTTCACTGGTGCGTTGCGCCACCGTGGCGATCACCGCCTCCGAGGGTCCGGCACCTGTGGTTGCAGCCTTGTTGACGTGATCGATCAGGGCCGCATAGGCCGGCAGGGTGTTCAACGGTTCGGTGTGGACCATCTCGTACAACGAAGCGTCACGCGCCGCTGGCGGGCCGAGGCGGATGGCCGGGATGCCGTGCAGGCGTCGGTTCATCAGTTCGTTCGGGATGCGATGCCGCAGGGCGATGACCTGGACCTGCTGATTGAGCTGGCGCAGGTAGTAGCCTGTGGCGTTGGCCCTGATCGCCTCGGGATCGATTTCCACCGCCACCGGTTCCAGCACCTGCTCGCGATATTGCTCTTGCAGGTAAACCGCCAGGCGCCTGGCCGAGGAGTCCGTCTCGCCCTCGGCGCTGGCGGCGTACCAGCTGACCTTCACCGCCAGCCACTCCTGGGTCCAATAGCTGCTGAACCAGGGGATGAATTCAACCTCGGTGCGCTCATAGACCAACACGCGCCAATGCTCCATCGACCCACGGGCGTAGAGTGCCGCCTGCTCGACGGCGCTTTTCGAGGCTGCGATGAGCTGCTGGTCCACCTGTCGCCAAGTGTCCTGGGAAATCGCCACCGAGGCGACCTGTTGACCGCGCTGCGGCGTGGCGCACCCCGCCAGAACGAGCACAACGGCCAGCATCAGCGAACGCAGCACGATCGCGCCACCCCGGATTCACGTCATCCACGGGGTTGAGTATACATCGCCAATTCAACCCACCCGGCCTTGAGCACATAGGGTGATCAAACCGGGAGTGACGCCATGTCATCAACACCGACCCGGGGGAAACTCCGGATGTTCCAGGCATTTGCCGAAACGTTGGCGAAAGGCGTTGGAGAGTCTTTCAACCCAACGCCGTATCGAGAAACATCATCACCGCAAACCCCATCATCAACCCCAGGGTGGCCGGGGTTTCATGGCCATTGCGATGTGTCTCGGGAATCACCTCGTGGGAGACCACGAAAATCATCGCACCCGCCGCCAGCCCCAGGCTGATGGGGTACGCGACGGCCACGCCCGACGACATGCCCAGGCCGATCACCGCCCCCAGGGGCTCCATCAGCCCCGAACCGACCGCGATGAGCGCAGCACGCAAGGTGCTGATACCGGTGACCCTCAGCGCCATGGCAATGGCCAGGCCTTCGGGGATGTCCTGGATAGCGATGGCGGTGGTCAGGGGCAAGCCGACCTTGAAGTCGCCGTCGGCAAAACTGACGCCGATGGCCATGCCTTCCGGCAGGTTGTGCAAGGTGATGGCGAGCACGAACAGCCACACACGGTTAATGCGCTCGACTTCAGGACCGCGCCGCCCACTCAACTCGTGTTCGTGGGGCACGAAACGGTCGAGGCCGATCATCAGGGCCACACCCAAGCCCAGGCCAACCACGACGACAAACGCGGCCAGCAGCTGATTGCCACAAATCACCTGCGCCGCTTCGATGCCCGGCAGGATCAATGAGAAGGAGCTGGCGGCGAGCATCATGCCGGCGGCGAAACCCAGCATGATGTCCTGGGTGCGCGACGAGATATCCCGCAGCACCACCGCCATCAATGCCCCCAGGGCGGTGGCGGCAAAACCCGATGTACCGCCCAGCACGGCGTAGCCCAGGTTTTGACGATTGGCGCCAATCAGGGCGTTGTAGCCACTGTAGAGCAACAACGCGGCCACCAACGCAAGCCCGAGCCAGAACGTGACCCCCAACAGCCAGTTCTCTTGCACGGGGTTCAGCCAGGTGCGCCAGGGCGATCGAATCCGGGAGGTGGGCTGGTCCATCGAATGTCCTTAGCGGGCTTGGCCGTGGTATGGCCTGGAATACCGGGCGTGGGAGTCGCCTCCCTCGCCATCGGTTTACAGTTTGTCACCTTGCATCCCCGAACCCAAGTCGGCACCCGTGGTGGGGTTGCTTTCAGGCTCGGACATCGTCCGCGCCTTCAGCCATCTTGCCCTTGGCGCCTTTGTTCAACATCACGATGATCGAACCGATCACTTCCAGATGGCTCGAGCAGCATGAAAGTCTGAAGAAGTTAAACATTTGGTTTTTATTCAAGACAGAAGACGAGTGGTTAATTGAAACCCTGGCTCACTCGCTTATCTTTTAAACAATCAATACACCAGTGAAGCCGGGCATCAATACCCGATTTTTAATATCACGGTCGGACCAGGTCCCATGCCAACGGCACGGGACCTGCGAGACCACGGGACATTACGATTCACGACCGCCGCCATGGCTTTTTTCAGCCCCTTTCCTGCCGGCCCCGGAGGCTTTTTCCCGGTCATTGGCAACGTTGCCGCCAGACGCCTGGCCACCTTTGCGGCCGGCTTCCGAAGCCCGCTCAGGGTCGTTGGCAAAGTTCCCCCCCGAAGCTTGCCCGCCTTTGCGACCGGCTTCAGCGGCGCGTTTCGGGTCGTTGGCAAAATTGCCGCCCGACGCCTGGCCACCCTTGCGTCCAGCCTCGGAGGCGCGCTCAGGATTATTGGCGAAGTTGCCACCCGACGCCTGGCCACCTTTTTTCCCGGCTTCCGATGCCTTCTCACGATCGTTAGCGAAATTGCCAGGGTTGTTATTACCTGTGTTAGCCATTTCATTCACCTCGTTTAGTTGATCTCCACGAGCCTTGCTGACTCGTCTTATTCGGAAAACATGACGCCGCCAAGGTTTGAAGGAAACGCGGCAAACGGCGACGAGTGGTCAATGCTTGATGTATATCGCCGCCGCCGTGGTCTTTAGTGCAACAGGCTATTAAACAGGCCGAGACCGAAACTTCATCCAGTGACAGCCCTGTGGGAGCGAGCTTGCTCGCGATGCGGTGTGTCAGTCATATCAATGCAGGCTGATCCGACGCTATCGCGAGCAAGCTCGCTCCCACAATTGCCCCGCTTCAACATTCAAAACAGTGCGTGTCTTTCCACGCTGTCCGCCAAAGGCCAGGCAACGCCGGCACCCCATTGCACCGGTCTCGTCACCCTGGCCTCGCGCCGTTCCAGGAAGCCAAAACGCGCGGGCTGCCGGCGTTGTCCTGCACCACCGCACTGACCGGCTTGCGGCGTCCGGATACCCTGTCGCCGATACCCGGATTAGTGGTTGAACATCCGTTGCGGATCCACCTCGCCTTGGCAATCGGGGCAACCGCACTTTAATTTGCTCATGCTCTTTCTCCCAAGGTCACGGGTTGAAGGCGTCGTCACAACTGGACATCAAGGTTCGCCGCCGCAACACCGTGGTTGGCCACATACACATCGGCAGTCCAGCCCTTGGTCAGGTTGTGATATGACTGGGTACCCAAGGCCGTACCGCTGTCCCATGCCAGGATGTCGCCAATATCGATGTCACTGGCTGAACTCAGCTTCAGCACCGTATGGCGGTCCTCTTGCTTCACGTACACACCCACCATTGAACTCTCTCGATTGATGGCCCGTACTTCACCCTTGGTCCGCTTCATACGTTTCCTCTCTCGGCAGTTCCAGGAGCGGTCGCCCCCCGGGACCGGCCGCTTTTGGCTGCTCAGCGCTTGGCTTCGGTATGCGGGGGTTCTGAAGTACCGCACATAAAAGTGGATAGCGCGGCACGGGGGAAAGTTTGAACAAACCAGCCCCAGGGCGACGAAAGGCGTCGACTCGATCCAAGTGCTAACCTCAACGGCCCAAGGCCAGCGCAGACACCTCCCATGCCCGAAGACCTTCACCAGGCACCCATCGATCAGTTACTGGCGTACACCGCCGGGCGCCGCTTCCTGGTGCTCACCGGCGCCGGCATCAGTACCCCTTCGGGCATCCCCGACTACCGTGACAGCGACGGGGTCCGTCGGGGTCGACAACCGATGATGTACCAGGAGTTCCTCGCCCAGCCCGAGGCACGACGGCGCTACTGGGCGAGAGCGATGCTGGGCTGGCCCCGGGTCAGGCAGGCCAGGCCGAACGTGGCTCACGAAGCCTTGGCCGAGTTGCAGGCGCAGCAACGCATCACCGGCCTGATTACCCAGAATGTCGACACCCTGCATGACCAGGCCGGCAGCCAGGACGTCATCGAACTGCACGGCAGCCTGCATCGCGTGCTGTGCCTGGATTGCGGCCAGCGCAGCGAGCGACAGCAGATTCAACGGTTGATGGAAACCGCAAACCCTTACCTGGCGGGTGTCGATGCGGTGCAGGCCCCCGATGGCGACACCCTGCTCGACCCCGCGTTCGAGGCACGCTTCCAAGTGCCCCATTGCCCCCATTGCGGCGGCGAGCGGTTGAAACCCGACGTGGTGTTTTTCGGCGAGAACGTCGCCCCCCTCACCGCGACCCGCGCCATGCACGCCGTCGAGCAGGCGGACGGCCTGCTGGTGGTGGGGTCGTCGCTGATGGCGTATTCGGCGTTTCGCCTGTGCCGGGCCATCAAGGACCAGGGCAAGCCGCTGCTGGCGATCAACCGCGGCAAGACCCGGGCCGATGAGTTGCTGGACCTCAAGCTTGAAGAGCCGTGTGAACAACTACTGCCATTGCTGGCACAGCACCCGTTCTAACCG
>NZ_JACNDD010000250.1:0-4636 GCF_017351395.1 Pseudomonas sp. FW305-28 | reverse complement strand
GGTTGTCGGTTAGACCACCAGCGACAGCAGCAGGATAAAGATCAACCCCACCACCGACAGGATAGTTTCCATCGCGGTCCAGGTCTTGAAGGTCTCGGCCACGGTCATGTTGAAGTACTGCTTGACCAGCCAGAAACCCGCATCGTTGACGTGGGACAGGATCAACGAACCGGCACCGGTCGCCAGCACCAGCAGCTCACGGTTCACACCCGGCATCATCCCCACCACCGGCACCACGATACCGGCACCGGTAATGGTCGCCACCGTCGCCGAACCTGTGGCGATGCGAATCACCGCCGCCACCAGCCACGCCAGCAGGATCGGCGAGATCTGCGCACTCACCGCCATGTGACCGATCACATCGCCCACGCCGCTGGTGACCAGCATCTGCTTGAAGCCACCACCGGCACCGATGATCAGGATGATCGCGGCGGTCGGCGCAAGGCTGGCGTCCAGCCATTTGAGCATCTGGCTGGAACCGATGCCCTGCTTGTAGCCAAAGGTGTACAGCGACAGCAACAACGCCAGCAGCAAAGCCGAGATCGGGTGGCCGATCATGTCCATCCAGGCACGGAAGAGGTTGCCGTCCGGCAGCGCCACGTCAGCGAAGGTCTTGAGCAGCATCAGGAACACCGGCGACAACACGGTGATCAGGGTGATGCTGAAGCTTGGCAGCTCGGCGGCGCTCGTCTCGCGGGCCAGTTGGTCCACCAGCTCCTGGTTCGGATGGCCGGGGATGTGCTTGGCAATGAACGTACCGAAGATCGGGCCGGCAATGATGGCGGTCGGCAGCGCGACGATCAGGCCATAGAGAATGGTCTTGCCGATGTCAGCGCCAAATATGCCAATCGCCAGCAGCGGCCCCGGGTGCGGCGGCACCAGGCCGTGGACCGCGGAAAGACCGGCCAGCAGTGGGATACCGATCTTGATGATCGACACGCCGGTGCGGCGCGCGACGATGAACACCAGCGGGATCAGCAGCACGAAGCCGATTTCGAAGAACAGCGGGATGCCCACCAGGAAGGCGGCGAACATCATCGCCCACTGCACCTTGTCCTTGCCGAAGGCGCGGATCAGGGTCTGGGCGATCTGATCGGCCCCGCCCGACTCGGCCATCATTTTGCCGAGCATCGTGCCCAGCGCCAGGATGATGCCGACAAAGCCCAGCACGCCACCGAAGCCGTCCTGGAACGCCTTGATGATGGTGCCGGTCGGCATGCCCGACGTCAGGCCGAGGAACGCGGCGGCGATGGTCAGCGCAATGAACGGGTGGAATTTGAACTTGGTGATGAGGACGATGAGTCCGATCACCGTGACCACTGCATCAAGCAGTAGGAACGTCTCGTGGGACATGCCGAACATGGGAGGTGTCTCCTGATTTGTTGTTGTTATTGAAGCAGTTATTTATGAGTCGTCGGGACAGCGCTATCTTTCTGACGCAAATTTTTTGAAACTCAGCTAGCCAGCTTCAAACCGTGGGCCAACCACCAGACGTAAGCCTGCTGTGCCAGTTCGTCAACGCTGTGGCTGGACGCGTCCAGAGCCAGGGTCAGGGGCTCGCCGACAGGGGATTCAAGGGTGGCGAACTGGCTGTCGATCAGGGTCGACGGCATGAAATGGCCGGGACGATGGGAAACGCGGTCGGCGGCCACTTCGGGGGTCAATTCAAGGAATACGAAACCCAGGCCGGGCAAGGCGCTGCGCAGACGCTCGCGATAACTGTGCTTGAGGGCCGAGCAGGTCAGCACCGGACGCTCGCCCGTGGCATCGACACGGCGCAACTCGTCGCACAGGCTGTCGAGCCAGCCGGCACGGTCGTCGTCGTTCAAGGGGATACCGGCACTCATCTTCTGGATGTTGGCCGCGGGGTGGAACGTGTCGCCTTCGATGGCGGTGGCGCCGCTCAACTGGCACAGGGCCTGGCTGACGCACGTTTTGCCGCAACCGGCAACGCCCATGATGACCAGGGCGGAGATGGGATTGTTCATGTAACACCTCAGCGCGCAGACAGCGCTACCTTTGCCAGTTATGACACCGCAGCAAAAGCAGAAGTTGCCGACGCCTTCTTGTCATTTTTGTGGTTGCAGCATGTTCGTTCACGACACCCACGGACGAGGGATCAGGCAACCCCCGCTCACGCATTTGCAGCGGCGTCGAGACAGCGCTACCTTAGTACCTTGATTTTTGTTTGGCAAGCCGCCCTGATGACCGTCCCTAAAAACGATAAGAATACGCGCACCACCGGTCGCCCCACGCTCAACGAAGTCGCACGCCTGGCCGGTGTCAGCCCTATCACCGCCTCCCGTGCCCTGCGTGGCGTCAGCACCGTCGCCTCGGAACTGGTGGAAAAAGTCCGCCAGGCCGCCGTGGAACTCAACTACGTCGTCAATCCCGCCGCCCGCGCCCTGGCTTCGGCCCAGAGCCATTCGGTGGTGGTGCTGGTGCCGTCGTTGTCCAACCTGTTGTTCATCGACACCCTGGAAGCCATCCATCGGGTGCTGCGGCCCAAGGGTTTCGAAGTGGTGATCGGCAACTACCACTACTCCCGGGACGAGGAAGAAGACCTGTTGCGCAACTACATGGCATATCAGCCAAGGGGTTTGCTGCTGACCGGTTTCGACCGCACCGAAAGCGCCCGCCGCATGATCGAGGCCAGCAACATCCCGTGCGTGTACATGATGGAACTGGACCCCGGCGCCGGGCTCAATTGCGTCGGTTTTTCCCAGCTCAAGGCCGGCGAAACGGCGGCCGAGCACTTGATTTCCAAGGGCCGCAAGCGCCTGGCCTACATCGGCGCGCAACTGGACCAGCGCACCCTGCTGCGCGGTGAAGGCTTTCGCCGCGCCCTGCAGCAAGCCGGTTTGTATGACCCGGACCTGGAACTGCTGACCCCGCGTCCATCCTCGGTGGGCCTGGGCGGGGAATTGTTCCTGCAATTGCTCGGCAGCCACCCGGACGTCGATGCGATCTTCTTCGGCAACGACGACCTGGCCCACGGCGCCCTGTTCGAAGCACTGCGCTGCGGCATTAAGATCCCCGAGCAGGTCTCGGTGCTGGGCTTCAACGACTTGCCCGCCTCGGCCCATATGGTGCCGCGCCTGAGCAGCATCAGCACCCCACGGGAGGCCATCGGTCGCCGCGCCGCCGAACAGATGCTGACGCTGATGGCCGGCAACCGCATCGCGCAGCCGGTGGTGGACCTGGGTTTCGAGCTCAAGGTTCGCGAAAGCACCTGAGGCGCCTCGCTCAAGCGGTCGATCCATGCCGTCCGACGGCAAGGGTTGGCCGCCCCGCTCGCCGCGCGCTTGTCCACACCCCTTGGAATACGGGCCTTGCGAAGGCGGCATGGGAATTGCTCCTGCCCATCGCTCAGCCATTACCTACAGGTGTTCATCATGTTGGTCAGTGCCAAACAGCAAGCGATGGTCTTGCCACTCAAACGCCCGGGCGAAGATCCCACCGCCGAAGCCGCCAGCGGCCTGCAAAGCGCCGCGTTGCAGGCATTGCGCGATAACATCCAGGCCCAGGCCAGCCAAGGCAGTGCCCAGGTCCAGGATTCCTTCACCCAACGAGCCACGCAACAGGTCAATGCCGCCACCGCCATCAGCGACAAGGTGGATGAGGCGTTCGCCAAGACGCGCGTGCAATTGCAAACCGTGGCTTCGTCAACGCCTGAAGAGGCCACGACACTTGGCGGCTCCGCCACGGCGCAGTTCAAGGACTACATGAGCAAGACGCCCGAAGAGCGCCTGCGCGACAGCATTCTCGAAGAGATGGGCATTACCGAGGAAGAGTTCGAGGCGATGCCGCCCGAGAAGCAGATGGCGGTCAGCCAGGAGATTGCCCAGCGCATGCAGGACAAGTCAGCGATAGCCCAAGTGGAAAAGGCCCAGGAGAGCCGCACGGGCGACAAAGCCGCGGCCATGGACATGTTTCTCGCCTCGCTTTGAGCCTCGGTACAGGCCAGAGCATTTGAGCTGGGGTGACCGCCCCAGCTCAACCTGAGGCCCGCCAAGGCGATACCGGTTCAATGACCGAACAGGTTCACCTTCTTGATTTTCTTGTCGGCGCGCTTTTCATCGGCAGTCTTCGCCGGTTTTTTCTTTGCCGCTTTTTTTGAATCCATGCCTTTGGCCATGATACGTACTCCAGTCATACGGGATGTGAAGTCAGGTATACACCTATCGCCGCACTCGCGTTCTTTTATAATCGCCTCCCCCTTCTGCGCCACGACCCCGCCATGTCCGAAATCCATTACGCAGCGCTCGAAGCATCGCTTTGGCCGCTGATGAACAAGTTTTACCGCGCCCACCAATCCTCGATGAAAGCAGTGCGTGACGCGCAGCTGTGGGTGGCACGGCGCGATGAGATCGTCGCCGCCCTGTGCTTGCGCCCAGTGTCGGGCGGGCATTGGTTGACGGGGTTGTTCGTCGACCCGGCGTACCGCGTCCAGGGCATTGCCGCGCGATTGATCGCTGAAGCGGTGAACGGGGTGGACAAGCCGGTATGGCTGTTCTGCCACCCGGACTTGCGCGGCTTTTATGAGCGGCGTGGTTTCAGCTTCAACCCTGAACTGCCCTATGCGATGGCCGAACGCCTGAGCCGGTATGCCCGCAGCAAGCCGATGATTGCGATG